>CAXAVP010000267.1:0-6047 GCA_963972175.1 uncultured Arenibacter sp. | reverse complement strand
TCCAAAAAACTGAAAATCAACGTATTTTATCGAAAAAATCCTACAAAAACGAGTGATAACCATATCTTTACTGCGTTATATTTCCCAGTATAACCCAATACTAAAACCTACTTTATGAAACTATCCGTAATCACTGCATGCGCTTTGGCCACCGTTATTTTCCCTTCATTTAAAACGAGTAAAGCCTGTGAATATGCCGGGTCAAATATTGGTTACATTCAAACTCAGACCGAAAAAGCCATAGCTACAGAGGATATCAATATGTCCAAATATTTTGCTTATAAAGCCTTAAACGCTATTGTTAAATCCAAGTCCCAGTTAGAGGACTGTGGTTGTGAGCATGCTACGGATCTTATTCTGGATAGTTCCCAAAATTTAAAAAATGCTACCAAGGCCTCTACGGTGCAGAGTGCTAGGATACTACTAAAGAGGGCTTTGGACAATGCATTGGGAAGTCTGGAAGCCTTGGAGCAACACGACTCCCACAACAGTCGATATGGCAACGATATTCTGGCCATGAACACAAAATCGTCTATAGCAGCCCAAAAGAACTCTTACAAAATAATGGATAACAAAACCCTAGAAAACAAAATTGATGTTTCCTTGGCCAGATTCAAGGAATCTCTGGACAAGGTGGTTTCATCCGTGGAATGTAAAGAAGCTTTGGCATTTACCCAGAACATATACAATATTAGCGAACAGCAATTGTTTAAACCTAACCTTAGCGAGGGTAAAAAATATTACAATCTAAAGACAAAGGAAATTGCCGCCAAAGCACTGGAGCGTTTGCAGGGTTGTCAAAAATAACCGTGGAGTAATTGTAATTATTGGTTTACACCAAGAGCCTCCAACCAACCCAATGCCCCTATACACTGGTTAAGTATGACTAAATTACCATAAAGATGAAATAAAAGGCCCGCTATTTACTGGCAAAAAGTTTTACATCCTCTTCGGTCACCTCTTTTCCTCCTAGTATTATTAGTCGCTCTACAACATTGCGCAATTCCCTTATATTTCCTGTCCAATCAAAGCCCTTAAGCAGGTCTATGGCTTTTGCAGAGAATTTTTTTGGAGCGCTACCCTGTTCGGAAGCTATTTTACTGGCAAAATGCTGAATAAGCAATGGGATGTCGTCCCTTCTATCGTTTAAGGCCGGTACTTTTATAAGGATTACGGCCAACCTATGGTATAGATCTTCCCTAAACCTTCCCTCCTCTATTTCCTTTTTTAGATTTTTGTTGGTAGCTGCCACCACCCTAACATTCACTTTAATATCTTTGTCCGATCCTACCCTTGACACCTTGTTCTCCTGAAGGGCCCGTAGTACCTTGGCTTGGGCCGAAAGGCTCATATCCCCTATTTCATCGAGGAATATAGTGCCTTTATTGGCTGCTTCAAATTTGCCTGCACGGTCTTTCACGGCAGAGGTAAACGCGCCTTTTACATGTCCGAACAACTCGCTCTCTATTAATTCGGAAGGTATGGCCGCACAATTTACTTCAATAAAGGGAAAGCTACTGCGTTCGCTTTTTTCGTGGATCCAATGCGCCACTAGTTCTTTACCGGTTCCATTGGAGCCTGTAATAAGAACACGGGCATCTGTAGGGGCTACCTTTTCTATCATTTCTTTAATGACGGAGATTTCTTTACTCTCCCCAACCATTTCATAATTCTTGCTTACCTTTTTCTTTAGTTTTTTATTCTCTACTACCAACTCCTTTCTATCCAAGGCATTTCGCACCGTGGTAAGCAAGCGGTTTAAATCTGGTGGTTTAGAGATATAATCAAAGGCTCCAAGGCGCATGGTATTGACAGCTGTATCCAAATCCCCATGTCCAGAAATCATGATAAAAGGTATTTCCGGTTTTATTTTCATTACAGATTCCAAGACTTCTACCCCGTCCATTTTAGGCATCTTAATATCGCACAAAACCAGGTCAAAATCGTCCTTCTTTATGGCTTCCAATCCCAATAAGCCATCTTCGGCCTCCGCCACCGTATAGCTATCATTTTCTTCAGCCAAAATCTTAACCAAGACCCTTCTAATGGCCGATTCGTCTTCTATAACCAATATTTTTGACATAGTAATATAATTTTAAATTCCTATTCGAAAACCAGCCCTAAAATAAAAACTGGGTTCATCGTTCAACGTAAAAATGTTATTTCTATCGTCGTCACGTAACACCCCCGCCTGAAACAGGGTGTGCCCGGCATAACCATAAAAGAAAATATTGTTTGCAACTGCATATTGATAACCTAAGGTAAAAAGTGCCACAGAGGTAGAAATGGAGGATGCCACACCAGAATCCGAACTAATTACGGCGTTCTGGAGATTTACATAGTATCCATCCAATATAAACTCTGTTTGCAGCATATGCCTTTCATTAATAAAATATTTCATTCCGCTTTTTGGAGCCCCTACCACATAAGCCCAATTGGGATGAAATCGTTTTTCAAAATATATAATGGGCAAGGGAACCCGTACCGCAACGGTTGAATTATATGCCAAGCCCAAAACCAAGCGTGTTGGCTTTTCCAATTCTGGCATATCCCTTATGGCTCCTACCGTGGCATTTAGCGACACATCGCCCTCTCCTATGTCATTGGTCAAGGTAGAGGACAATCTAGGGGTAAGCACCCCTACAAAGCGCCAATCCTTATTATACTGCAATATATAGGCCAGGTTTAAATCTGCCACATGGAAGGTGCGCGTAACAACGTCATTGTACGGTTCTTTGCGCCTAAGGTCGAACGCCATTCTATTATACTCCCCTCCAAATATAATATTATCGTTCTTACCAATCTTAATGGGGACATTGGCCACCAATTTTATTCGGGACAGCTTTGCCTCATCCGAATTTCTCGGCATCAACATATACTCAAACCTAAATACATCCGGGGTTTGGGCAAAACTATAACTCACCAACAAACAAAGCCCCAACAAGACCCTTATTCCCCTTGAATGAATTCGCTTTTCTACTTTCATTTTATAAGACCTGAATATTTTTAAATAATGGGACTAAAAAACATAAACCTCTTTTTGTGCAAATAGAATACCAATATCGCAATTCCTATATCCAGCCCCTATCCCATAGGGCATAGCGCTTATTATTTTTTGATTCCCAGAAGGGTGCCGTAGAACCAATGAGGGCAATATATTGAACAAACACCTTACATGCCCCAAGAAAACAACTAATTCCTTCCTACCGGAAACAAATAGTTTTTGGGCCTCTAAATTGTTCACATGTTTTGTAATATGGTTGACAACAATTAAGGATATGAGAGTGGCAGCTACAGCTATATAACCCGTATCCCCCTTCCTGATTCTTTGTGCCAGAACACCCCTGACCACCTTTACAGCACCTTTTCTTGGCTCCATTTTAATATTTTAGCCATTTGATTAAATCCCTATAGGATGGCTTTTTTCCGTACATCAAAATACCCACCCTATATATTTTGGCAGCCAGCCAAACAATACCTATAAAAGTAATGATCAAAAGTAGTATAGATACCAATAGCTCCCAATACGGAACCCCTCCCTCACCAATACCTCCAGGCAATCTCATTAACATTACAATGGGGGAGGTAAGGGGAAATAAGGAAAACCCAACGGCTATTGGACCATGGGGGTTATTGAAAACAGAAAAGAAACCTACATATATGGCCAACATTAATGGTAAAATAATTGGAAATATAAACTGCTGGGTATCCGTCTCATTATCTACCGCCGCACCTATGGCCGCATAAATGGAACTGTAGATTAGGTACCCCAATACAAAATAGACCATAAAAAAGCAGATGAGCATAACCCATGGAATCTTAAACAGTTCGTTGGCATATAACTGTATGGCAGAATCCGATGCCGCCATATATGCCGCCCCTCCTACTAGTCCTGGGGTGTTTCCTGCTCCGGCATTAAGTGCAGACGGGTCAATATCAAAAATCATAATAACCAGCCCAAATAACAGTACGCCAGAAAAAATCCAAATTACAAATTGGGTAATTCCAGCCAAAGAAGTGCCAATAATTTTACCCAACATAAGCTGAAAAGGCTTTACAGAAGAGATAATGACCTCAATTATTCTACTGGTTTTTTCCTCTATGACACTACGCATAACAAATCCCCCGTAAATAATAATAAACATCATAATAAGATATCCGAATGCCCCGCCTATAAAGGCTTTTATTTCATTTATCCCCTTTAGGTTACGCTCTCCACTAAAGGTAGAAGTAGTCATTTCGAAGCGGTGGTCTATCCGTTCAAAATCGGATACCGAAACACCTAACTCCTGTAAACGCTGCAATCGCAGACGATCTTCAAAAACATTTTCCAAATTTTCAAGCAGTGTGGAACCTGGGGCATCTTTTGAATAAAAAACAGCCTTGTTGGTCACTACTTCCAAACTGGCCCCTTCAGGTATATAGAGCAATCCATAGTATCCCATTCCCATTATAGAATCCTTGGCCGCCTCCACGTTAATATCCTTCAATTTTAGAAAAGAAGTACCCTCTGTAGACTGAAAATCCGTGGAGAAATAATCGCTCTCATTTAATACGCCAATGGTCTTTGATTGATTATCATTTATCTTGGTCAAATAAACAATCAGAACAGCCATACCTACCATTAAAATAGGGCTTAAAAAGGTCATTACGACAAAGGATTTATTTCGAACTTTTGCTAAATACTCACGTTTAATGATGAGAGATAACTTACTCATAAATACTATTGGTTTGAACTGTTCTAATAAATATATCGTTTGCCGATGGTATGGTCTCCGTGAAATTATTAACATTTGCCTTCCCCGACAAATGCGACAGAAATGCACTCGTATCGGCCGATGGCAATTGAACGGTGAAATTTAATTGCAATCCTTGGTCAACATATTCCGAGGACAAAATCTTGAATTTACCCTTCAGGTCTTCCAATAGGCCATTAACTCCTTGTACCCCCAATCCTACCTTGTATATATTGTTCTTATATGCCTTTTTTATTTCACTCAGTTTACCATCCAACAATTTTTCCGATTTGTGTATCAGCGCAATATATTCACAAAGTTCCTCAACGGATTCCATTCTATGGGTAGAAAAAATAATAGAAGTCCCTTTTTCCCTTAATTGAAGTATTTCGTCCTTTATAATATTGGCATTTATGGGGTCAAAGCCACTAAAAGGTTCATCAAAGATCAATAGTTTTGGTTCGTGTAGCACCGTAACGATAAATTGAATTTTTTGGGCCATCCCTTTGGATAGTTCCTGTATTTTTTTATTCCACCAATCGCCAATATCCAAACGGTCAAACCAATATTTTAATTTCATTTTGGCATCTGCCTTGGACAAGCCCTTTAATTGGGCAAGGTATAAAGCCTGCTCTCCCACTTTCATACTTTTATATAGCCCTCGTTCCTCTGGCAAATAGCCTATCATTGCAATATGCCTAGCTTCCAACGGCTTTCCATCAAAGAAAATAGTCCCCTTATCAGGATACGTAATTTGATTGATTATCCTGATCAAGGTAGTTTTTCCGGCTCCATTGGGACCTAACAATCCGTATATACTGTTTTTGGGAATTTCCAGTGAAACTTCGTTAAGAGCTACATGGCTCCCAAACTGCTTGGAAACCTTGTCCGCGACCAATATATTGTTCATGTAAGCAATTTCTCCAAAGATATAGAATTGCTATTGAAGTGATGGAAAGGAATATTATAAATTATACTTTTTCACATTATTTAACTATGACAAAAATATGACTTGTGGACCAAGTAAAATTTTTAAATAAAAAATAACAAAATACACCCAACATTAACTAAGAGATCCCGCCAAGGGGCGGGATTAGTTCAACCAGCCGTGTTCAATGCGCTCCTTCGGAGCCTGACCGGCATTCCAACTGAGAGATCCCGCCAAGGGGGCGGGATTAGTTCAACCAGCCGTGTTCAAGGCGCTCCTTCGGAGCCTGACCGTCATTCCAACTGAGAGATCCCGCCAAGGGGGCGGAATTAGTTCAACCAGCCGTGTTCAATGCGCTCCTTCGGAGCCTGACCGGCATTCCA
>CAXAVP010000266.1:0-6054 GCA_963972175.1 uncultured Arenibacter sp. | reverse complement strand
AAATAATTTTAGGTTGCTTGGACTAAGATAACCAATAAAAGGTATATATTATTGTCGATTTTCCGTTAAATAATAGATAAAATGATGTTAAAGTCGATGAACGCAGTCTTTCCTGTAGTTTCCAGTACCCTTAAAGCCCTAATACACAGCCTAATAATTATTGGGATTATACTGAGTTTTATAAACTGTAGCAGCATAAAGAACAAACAATTACAAAAAACAATACACAAACAGCTGCATTCCGGTAATACCGATGATTATTTTCAGGGCATAATGATCTATGATCCACAAAACAGGGACACCGTTTACCGTTATAACTCCAATAAATACTTTACCCCTGCCAGCAATACCAAAATTATTACCTTATACTCATCCCTAAAAACCTTACCGCAGCATATCCCAGCGCTTAAATATGTGGTTAGCAATGATACACTATTTATGCAAGGCACCGGGGATCCTAGTCTTTTACATCCCTTTTTTAAAGATAGTACCGTTTTGCAATTTGCCAAGGGCTACCCACATGTATCCCTTCATTTGAACAATTTTAAGGAAAAAAGGTTTGGTCCAGGTTGGGCCTGGGAAGATTACGACCTCTATTTTAGTCCGGAAAGGAGCAGTTTTCCAATTTATGGGAATGTAGTATCTATTTTTAAATCGGAAGACCAAAATAAGCTTGTAATAAGTCCCCAATTATTTAAGGAAAAGGTGATTCCCATTTCCTATACTGTAAATAGGGAACAATACAACAACACCTTTTATTTTAATACGGAACGAAAAGACACCTTAGAGAGTCCGTTTATCCTGGATAGCACCCTTATCAAGAATCTTTTGGAAGAAGCATTGCAAAAAAAAGTGAGCCTTACCCAGCACATGCCGGAAATGGAAAAACAATTATTGTACAGTGTACCATCTGATTCCCTTTACAAAAGAATGATGTACGAAAGCGATAATTTTCTGGCAGAACAATTATTGATATTGGCCTCTTCCACCCTATCCGATACTTTAAATAGCGGTAAGGCGCGAGATTACATTTTGGAAAATTATTTAACTGAAATAAAACAACCTCCACGTTGGGTAGATGGTTCCGGACTTTCACGCTACAATTTATTCACCCCGGAAACTTTTGTGTATGTACTAAATAAGATGTACGAAGAAGTACCTAGGGAACGACTGTTTAACCTTTTCCCGATTGGTGGAGAAACGGGCACCCTAAAAAACGGATTTGAAGGAGCCGAACAACCCTATATCTATGCCAAAACAGGATCCTTGGGCAATAACTACTGCCTCAGCGGGTACCTGTTGACCAAGTCGGGCAAGACATTGATTTTTAGTTTTATGAACAATCATTTTAGAATAAGTAATGAGGAGGTAAAACAACATATGCAATATATTCTGGAAATGGTAAGGGATAATTATTAAACTAAAGTTTTTCTTTATCTACCAAATCTTCAAATTTATGAAGTAATAACTGCAGTTTAGGTGCTATATAAGACTCACAAAAAGGCTTCTTGGGGTTGGAATAAAAATAGTTGTGAAAATGAGCTTCCGAAGGTTTGAATGCCACAAACGGTAATACTTGTGTTACCAATTTATTATTGAATTCTCCTTGGTAGTTTTGCAAGGCTTTCGTACTTATTTCTTTATCTCTTTTATTGTAGACATATATGGCGGAACGGTATTTATGTCTCATTGAATGAGCCGAAGTAGCCCTATGGCTATGGAGGTGGATCAAAATCAAATCTTCAAGTGTTATTCTTTGGTCCTGATAATGCACAACAACGGCCTCCGAAAAGTAGGAAGCTCCTTCTTCCGAAGCAACAAATCCCTGCTCCACCCTTACAACCCCTTTTAAAGATTGGAATACCGCCTCGGTACACCAGTGGCATCCGCCACCGAAGGCTATTTTATTGAATGGTTCCATTTTTCATAATTTGTTTCACTACTTAGAAAACAAGTTATTTATTTTAGCATATTGCAGCAACATAATGGTTTTGGCATCCTTAATAGCTCCCTTGGCAATCATATCCAAAGCCGTTTGAAAATCTAGCTCCAATACTTCAATATTCTCAGTCTCCTTTTCGGCACCCCCTCCTTCGCCCACCTTCATCCTTTCTTCATAAATACCAATAAAAAAGTGAAGGATTTCGGTTACAGAACCGGGCGACATATAGGACTCAAATACCTTTTCTACCTTATCCAATTTATAGCCTGTTTCTTCTTCTGCCTCTTTTCTGATACAATCCTCCGGATGGTCCCCATCCAACAAGCCGGCACATACTTCTATCATCATACCATTGTCGTTGCCGTTTATATATGTGGGCATTCTAAATTGCCTGGTAAGAATCACTGTTCCTTTCTTGGCATTGTACAATAGTATAGCAGCACCATTACCCCTGTCATAGGCCTCACGTGACTGCGCTTCCCATTTACCGTCCTCTCGCTGATATTCAAAAGTTATCTTTTGTAAGGTATACCAATTGTCCGACAGCAGTTCCTTTTTTATATTTCTTACTTGGCCGTTTTTCACGTCTTTAAAATTTAATACTACAAATCTAAGGATTCTAGCTCGTCTCATTACGATAGAGGTACAACCCTAAAACAAGCCCAAAATATTATACACTAGGAGTAAGAGGTTGTTGGTTTATGCATCTACCCTTCTTGGCACTAAATAATTTTCAATATTTTAAGAAAGCAAAAATACCTGACTTAAACTGTAACTGCCCTATTCAAATACCTTCTAAAGGGTAGCATTTCCTCATATACAGCTATTACCCTATCCTTAAAATTATCCTGTAAAATTTCCTCTTTACCAAGAGGGTGCATCACGGCAAATGTTTTGTTCCGTAGTAAATCTAGGTGGGGGTGATCTTGGGAAAAACCTTTAGGGGCCCTTATTAGGGAATCATCAACCACCAAATTACCAAAAGTATCTTTAAAGGATTTTTTGTTCAAAATTCTTTTAAGTTTCTCTCCGTCATAATCTATAGCCTCGCGAATACTTCGTAGGGTTTTGGAATCGGGTCTCCAAAATCCCCCGGCCAGCATGGACTGCCCTAGGCCAATTTCAATATAAAAATCCCCCGTATTGGGAGCTTTATCCAAGCCCGCACCAAAATGATCCTTATAAACAGGTTTGTTTGGATGGAACATTAGATTATTATTTATACGGTTAATTCCCTTATTCCCAGGGGTACTATAATAGTCCTCGTCCATTTCTGCCAATGTAAGATCCAACTCATTTAACCAATCAATAAAGTCTAGCCGCAATGTCTTATACCATTTTCGGTTTTGATCCATCCATTCCTTGGAGTTATTCTGGTTGAGTTGGTTAAGAAAGTTAAAAAGATCTTTAAAATTCATCCTCTGGGTATTGTCTTAAAAGTTAAAAGGGTAAACAATCAATTGTTAAAATCGGTTATCTCCGTCCAAGATGTTACCTAGACCTCCTAAGAGGCTACCTTCTCCCTTATCCTTTCCGCCCCTTGGAATGGAAGCCAATACCCTACCTGCCAATCTACTAAAGGGCAAAGATTGTATATAGACCGTTCCAGGTCCCCGTAAGGTGGCATAAAACAGGCCTTCACCTCCAAAGATGGTATTTTTAATACCTCCCACAAATTCAATATCGTAATCAACATTCTGGGTAAAACCTATAATACAGCCAGTGTCTACCCTTAAGGTCTCCCCAGGAGCCAATACTTTCTTGGCTGTTGTGCCACCTGCGTGAACAAAAGCCATACCGTCTCCTTCCAATTTTTGCATAATAAATCCCTCGCCTCCAAATAGTCCACGGCCCAATCTTTTGGAAAATTCAATTCCAACCGAAACCCCCTTGGCCGCACACAAAAAAGCATCCTTTTGGCAAACAAATTTTCCCTGAAATTCACTGAGATCAATTGGTATGATCTTTCCTGGATAAGGTGATGCAAAACTAACCTGTTTTTTACCTTGACCAATATTTAGGAAAGCGGTCATAAAAAGACTTTCTCCCGTCAACAATCGTTTCCCTGCAGAAAATAACTTGCCCAGTACCCCGGTATCCTGATTGGAACCATCACCAAAAATGGTATCCATTTTAATATCGGAATCCATCATCATAAAACTGCCAGCCTCGGCTACAACAGCCTCTTGTGGGTCCAGTTCTATTTCCACATATTGCATTTCCTCCCCAAAAATTTGATAGTCTATCTCGTGTGCGTTCATTGGTATACTTTATTATTTAAAATTTGTTAACGCCCTATAGGTCGTTTAAAATACTTATATGTTACACAGTAGGTGGTAAAATTCTTGATACAAATTCTACTGTATATTCAACATATGAACTAATAACATGTACCAAGAAAAGGCACCTAATATCTTCATAGGGCACACCTCCCTCAATACTTAAAATTGTAACTATGTATGAATAATGAATAGAATCATGGCCACATTAAAAAATGGTAGTTTAATCCCGGAGTTTTAGGGTCCATTCAAAATTAAAGGTAGACACAACCACCCCTTCCCGGTTTACCCCTACCGATTTCATCCATAAGGTTTGCCCCTCCCCTGTTGCAATGGTATTGGTAATGGCTTCTGCTACAAGATGTCCATCCAAACAACTAAAAGTAATTAAACCTGTGGCCTTTTTAGAAAAATTGGCATTATTGTTGGCCACCAACATTGAGATATTCTTACCACTTTCCTTAATTCCGTTCATGACCATAGCAGCAGTGGAAAGTTCAGCGGCCATTCCCTGAACCGCCCAAAACAGGGATCTAAAGGGATTTTGATTTACCCATCCGTGCTTCACTGTAACTACTGCCTTTTCTTCATCCATATATTTCACACGTACTCCCGTCCACCATGCAGCAGGAAGTTTAAAAAAGCACAATGTATTAATTTTTCTAGGGTTTAAGACCATAACGTTCTGGTTTATAATTCAAAAATATGCAAAATACACGAACAATATAAATGTTAACATATTGTTAAATTGTAGTACTATGTTTTGCATAGTACCATCTTTTGGATATATATTTGCATTGTAAGTTATTATGTATACCCTATTTGTTGTAAAAAAGGTGGAGTCCCAATTTCACAAATGGCCATAAAGTAATAACACAGAACCTAATCCTAATGCACTTAGGAACAACAACATAACAAAAACACCTATTGATTATAGCCTCATGACCCAAGCAATTAGTAAACACGAAAAAAACCTGTCGGCTCTTATACATGCCTCCACATTTTCCAAGTATTTCATACCCTTTGGGAATTTAATTCTGCCTTTGGTATTTTGGACTGCCAATAAAAAAAATCATGCCTTCGTAGATCTGAATGGTAAACGAGCCTTAAATTTTCAAATAAGTCTATTATTATACTCCCTTCTAATTGGCGTTTTTACGTTACCTTTTATCCTAGGATTTATTCCGGAACTATTTCATCACACTTCCATAAACCTATTAAATCTGAACGAATACAATGGCCTAAATTTCAATTTTGATTTTAATCAAATTGGGATCGGAAGGGTATTATGGCCATTAGGGATTGCAGCCCTTATTCAGTCGGGGCTATTCATTGTAAACATAGTCTATACTATTTTGGCAACTATTAGGACTGGTGAAGGCCAAGAGTTTAAATACCCTATAAGCATACCATTTATTAAATAAGTAAAATTAGTACTCATCACACTAATTTCAGAGTTTATTCATCAAATCAATCACAAAAATTAAAATGCAACAAATGCAAAAATCAAAAAAAACGAACAGTCAAATTATTTTAATTATGAAACTATGAATATTGAAAATACAAAAGCACAGATGCGCAAGGGAGTCCTGGAGTATTGTATACTCTCTATCTTGGATGGGGAGGATAAGTATACCTCTGAAATATTGGACACCCTAAAGAACGCTAAAATGCTAGTGGTAGAGGGCACTATATACCCTTTATTAACACGACTTAAAAATGCAGGGTTGCTCAACTACCGTTGGGAAGAATCCACTTCGGGGCCTCCAAGAAAATATTATACATTAACCGAGACAGGTAAATTGTTCCTAAAGGAATTGGATACTACTTGGG
>CAXAVP010000265.1:0-6057 GCA_963972175.1 uncultured Arenibacter sp. | reverse complement strand
CTTAAAAACATAAAATCTAAATAATATGGCTAAAGTTAGCATTAAACCATTAGCGGATAGAGTTCTTATAGAACCTATGGCTGCCGAAACAAAGACTGCTTCAGGTCTTTACATTCCAGATACCGCAAAAGAAAAACCACAAAAAGGTAAAGTAGTTGCCGTTGGTCCCGGAACCAAGGACGAGCAGGTTACCGTTAAAGTAGGCGACACGGTTCTTTATGGCAAATATGCCGGAACCGAGTTAAAACTTGAGGGCACTGAATACCTTATGATGCGCGAGAGCGACATTTTAGCAATTATATAATATTGCACCCATTCCCGACCCTTCGGGAAAAACCAAAAACAAACTAAAAAGTATAACTAATTTCATTCCCTAATTTAAAATAGGAATGATAAATGAAATTAAATTATGGCAAAAGATATAAAATTTGATATCGATGCAAGAGACGGCCTCAAGAGAGGTGTTGACGCATTGGCGAATGCAGTAAAAGTAACCTTGGGTCCCAAGGGTAGAAATGTTATTATTAGCAAATCCTTTGGCGCACCAAACATCACAAAAGATGGTGTTACCGTAGCCAAGGAAATAGAATTGGCAGACGCTCTTGAAAACATGGGAGCACAAATGGTAAAAGAGGTAGCCTCCAAAACCAACGATTTAGCAGGTGACGGCACCACTACCGCTACCGTTCTTGCCCAAGCCATTGTTAAAGAAGGCCTTAAGAACGTTGCTGCAGGTGCCAATCCTATGGACCTAAAGAGAGGTATAGACAAGGCCGTTGAAGCACTTGTGGAAGACTTGGCCAAGCAGACTAAAAAAGTTGGTGATTCTTCCGAAAAAATAAAACAAGTTGCAGCTATTTCCTCCAACAATGACGAAACTATTGGTGAGTTAATAGCCCAGGCTTTTGGCAAAGTAGGAAAAGAGGGAGTAATAACCGTTGAGGAAGCCAAAGGAACCGATACCTATGTAGACGTTGTTGAAGGTATGCAATTTGACAGAGGATATTTATCCCCTTACTTTGTTACCGATTCTGAAAAAATGACTGCCGACCTAGAGAACCCTTACATATTGTTATATGATAAGAAAATCTCTGCCATGAAGGATTTACTGCCTGTATTGGAGCCAGTTGCCCAATCTGGGAAGCCACTTTTGATCATTGCCGAAGATGTTGACGGAGAAGCATTGGCCACATTGGTAGTGAACAAACTAAGAGGTTCCCTAAAAATTGCAGCTGTAAAAGCGCCAGGTTTTGGTGACAGGAGAAAAGCTATGTTAGAGGATATCGCCATCCTAACTGGAGGTACCGTAATTGCCGAGGAGAGAGGATTTACAATGGAGAATGCCACCTTGGACATGCTAGGTACTTGTGAAAAGATTTCCATAGACAAGGACAACACTACCATAGTTAACGGTTCAGGTGACGCCAAAACCATTAAAACTAGAGTAAACCAAATTAAATCCCAAATAGAATCTACTACTTCTGACTACGATAAGGAAAAATTACAGGAGCGCTTGGCCAAATTGGCCGGTGGTGTTGCCGTACTTTATGTAGGAGCTGCCTCTGAGGTAGAAATGAAGGAAAAGAAAGACAGGGTAGAAGATGCCCTTCACGCTACCAGAGCAGCTGTTGAAGAAGGCATTGTTGCCGGTGGTGGTGTGGCCTTGGTTAGAGCCAAATCAGTATTGGCGAAGATAAAGGCCGAAAACAACGACGAAGAAACAGGTGTTCAGATTGTAGCTAGAGCCATAGAAGCTCCATTGAGAACCATTGTAGCAAATGCAGGCGGAGAAGGTTCTGTTGTAGTTGCCAAGGTACTGGAAGGTAAAGGCGATTATGGTTACGACGCCAAGTCTGAAAAATATGTTGAAATGATCAAGGCAGGTATCATCGACCCGAAAAAAGTAACAAGAATTGCATTGGAAAATGCTGCTTCTGTTGCAGGCATGATCTTAACCACAGAATGTGCCCTGACAGACATCAAGGAAGACGCTCCTGCCGCAGCACCTCCAATGGGCGGTGGCGGAATGCCAGGAATGATGTAAACATTTCTTTTTACAACACTAAAAAAACCGCATTTGGACTTCCAAATGCGGTTTTTTCATTTTGTGATCTCCTGAAGAAGAATCCTAAAGACCGATAACAAGTATTCCGAGAAATTTATCGACCTATATCATGGATTAAGTACGCAACTTTTAAGTTTGCCCCTAGTGATGCTGCCCGTCATCGGAATTATCTTCCCTATACTTACAACACGGATGAACGGACTCATATGCCTCCTCGGTAGCCTTAAGCTCTTTGGTATCATGCCCTACCTCAACAATAGCTGTTTTTATCTTCATGGAATTGGTTTTACGCTCATCTATTATCAGGGATAATTGATGTGTAGGAATATCCCAAAGGGCATATTTTACCCCTTTTACCCCAAGCGCCGCCTCCTCTATTCGCTCTTTACACATTACACATTTACCATTGACCCCAAAACTGATCTTTTTGTTTTTGTTTTGGGCATAGGAGCCTGCGGCAATAAAAACCAACATCATTGTTAACACTAAGTTTCTCATAACTGTACGCTTTAAATTGAATAATAACTATTTAATAAAATTATAATTTATACCTGAACCCTGCATAAAACATCCTCCCCATTATAGGTGCATGAATGATAGTAGTATCAAAATTGGGACCAAATGGATCCCCTGCTCCCAACACAGGGTTATCCTGCGTGTAATCGTTAAGATTCTCGCCCCCTATATAAACTTCAAACGAATCCGAAAACACCCTAGTTAGCTGGGCAATCATAACGCTATAAGAAGGCGAATACTCCGCCAAACTA
Source organism: uncultured Arenibacter sp. (assembly GCA_963972175.1). Lineage (GTDB taxonomy): Bacteria > Bacteroidota > Bacteroidia > Flavobacteriales > Flavobacteriaceae > Arenibacter. The sequence goes on along the minus strand of CAXAVP010000265.1, from coordinate 3,225 downwards.
TATTCCACAGGGTTACCTGCCGTACTGGGCAAACGCTGTTTCCCCAATGAGTGCACCGTATAGTCCATACGCCAAAGCGCACCCCTGTCATTGGGCAGGGAATTATACCCTAGATTGGCAAAAAAACGGTGTTGTGCCTGTAATGGTTTTTGCAAGTACCCGCTTTTATAGTCGGTGGCAACATCATAATACTTATAGGCTGTCCTTAATTCTACATTCTTTAGAATTCTATGGTCTATTTCTAACTGAAAGCTCTTGGCCAGACTTTTTCCCTCCAAGTTATAGAAAGATATCTCCTGTGGATTCTCCCAATCTACCACCACTTGATTGTTAAAAGTGGTGACATAATAATCCAAACTAATACTTCCTGGTCTATTAAAAAGTCTAAAGCCCTGTAAAAAACTGCTCCCAAAATTCCATGCATCTTCCGCCCCCAAACCATATATACTCCCCTCGTCCCCAAGCACCTTTATCTGTCTTGAAGATGCAAATAATTGCTGATTTTCGGCAAAGATATTGGCTGCCCTTCGGCCCCTGCCAATAGACGCCCTCAGACTTGCCCTTTCCCAGGGCATATACCTAACATGTAGCCTTGGGGTTACAAAAGTACCCAGGTTATTATGGGTATCCACCCTTAATCCGGCAGTTAAACTCCATTCCTTTAAATTGTCATAACTGTACTCAAAAAAGGCCCCAACAGATTTGTCCACCCTAGCGTAATCCTTTGCGCCCACCAGCTCTGAATACCCATCGTAACCAAATGTAAGGCCCGTTTTAAATTTACTCTTGGTATCACCAATAATGGAATTGAACATTAAGTTTGAATAAACGCTTTCATGGTCAATATTATAATGGTTTAAACCAAAATAGGAGTCCTGCTTATGAATATTATAAGCCGTCTGAAAGCCAAAACTCTGAAAAGGCAATTCTGGAAACACGTAACCCAATTTCCAAGAGGAGTCAAATCGCCTACTATTTATTTCACTCCCCCAAGCATTGGTTGTAAACTTGTCGGTTTCTGGATCAAAATTTGTTTGTCCCATTTGTTTTTCATCGCTCAAAAAGCGCAGGTTTACAAAACTCACCCAACCTGTATGTGGGTTTTGATACTGCCATCTATTCATCACATTTAGCTGATTTGCCAAAGGTGCATCCAAAAAACCATCCCCATTATCATCTTCCTTGGTATTTCTTTGGTTTGCATGAAGGTACAGTCCAGTACTCCACTTATCGGTCAGTTGGGTGTTCAAATGGGTATTTAGCTCCAACCTACCATTCTCATTGGCGTACCCATTGACAAACACAGCCTTGTCCGTTAAGGGTTTTACCAATTCCGTATTTATTTGGCCCGATATACTCTCATAACCATTCACCACGCTTCCTGCACCTTTGGTTATCTGTATGCTTTCTACCCAGGTACCCGGAGTAAAGGTCAGACCGTACACCTGGGAAGCTCCTCTGACCATAGGGATATTTTCCTGGGTTATTAACAGATAAGGACTGGTAAGGCCCAGCATTTGAATTTGTTTGGTACCACTAAGGGCATCCGAAAAATTTACATCAATGGCCGGATTGGTCTCAAAACTCTCGGACAGATTGCAGCATGCCGCCTTCAACAACTCTGCGCTATTCACGGTAACCACGTTTTGTGGACTAAAATAAGATTTCTGCAGGGCATCCCTCTTTTTCTGCACAACCACCTCATTCAAGGCATTGGAAGGCTGTAACCAATGATCTACCACCCTAGGAGTATCCACAAGCAAGGTATCAGACTCATAGCCCACATAACTAATTACCAATTTGTTATATTCCGGTTTAAAGGGTATTACAAATGAGCCATCCTCATCTGTTATAGTTCCGGTTTGGGAGTTTAACCAATATACATTGGCTCCAGGAAGCCCTAACTCTGTATTGGCTTCCTTAACTGAACCCGTTATTTTTTCTTGGCAAAGTCCTAAAACAGGCAGCCAGAACAATAAAATTTTAATAATATTTTTCAATTGATTCTTTTTTTTATATTCGCTTAAGACTAAAAAGTACAAGCCACGCCCCCAGCCAAAATCCTAGGAAACGCAAACGCAGTATCACAAAAAAAAAAATCAAATAAGGAACACTTGGTCCAAGACATGGATATCCCTGACCAAAATTGGAGGCGGATACCCGCTAGGCGGAACTAGCTGTGCTGAATTGACCTCAAAAAAGTGAAGATAATAGGCCGAATAAGCATGCCAAAAAAACTGTTGGTTCCGCTCAAAATCGTTTTGGGATATTCTAAGGTTGTCGGCACCTTCTATAGAAATAGTTTCATCAACACAACAGCTGTCGGAAATCTCCTCTTTCACAACAATGTCCCTACCCCAATCTACTCCCATTCCACAGCTGTCGGCCTCGTGAAAAAAGGCTATATCTACCAATGAGCCAAGACAATAGTGCTTTTCTATGGTCCAAGAAATCGTAGAGGCCAGCATTAAAAATGCCAAGGCAAGCGCATATATTTTATGAAGCATTGATTTCATGGACGCAAAAATAATCAAAAGTTCATACTCAGTATCCCTGCCAGCTACATTAACTTAATTTTAGGTTAAAAATTGCACTGTACACGGGAATTCAAAAAAGAATAATCCGTTTCCCACACTAGGAAAATCCAAATAGCTTTATTTTTGTCAAAAATTATAATATGCTTACTGTATTAAAACCGAAGATCTCCTCCATCATCAAAGAGCCCCAAAAAAGGACTATCGAAAAACTACAGGCCATCTGCGATTTACTTAAGGCAGAGGTGGATTATTATGACTGGGTTGGATTTTATTTTAAGAACGGGGATAAGGAAGAGTTAAAATTAGGCCCTTATGCCGGAGCGCCCACAGATCATACCATAATACCTTTCGGAAAAGGGATTTGCGGACAGGTTGCCGTATCCAATGAAAATTTCGTAGTGCCCGATGTACAGGCCCAGGATAACTACATAGCATGTAGCATCAGTGTTAAGTCCGAAATTGTAGTCCCTCTTTTTAAGGACGGCAAAAACATTGGACAAATAGACATTGACTCCAACACCCCAGACCCATTTTCCGAGGAGGATGAGCGATTTTTGGAATACGTGAACCAAGAAGTCTCCAAAATTATTTAAAACTTTAGGCTGATTGTTGATAATAGTGGTGATTATTAAGTACAAAAAAATTACTTTTGTGTCCTTATAATCCATAACAACAATCACAACAAAAT
>CAXAVP010000264.1:0-6074 GCA_963972175.1 uncultured Arenibacter sp. | reverse complement strand
ATATAGCTTTGCAATCAAATAAACATCATGTACTTTTCCTATTGCTCCTATTATTTGGTGCTTTTATTGCCACTGCACAAGAAAACCAAATTAAGCCACTTCCCATTGTGGGGTATAGGGATACCATCAAAGCTCCCCTTATGCCCGATCCAAAGCAAAAGGATACCATTGTGTCCGACTCAGCTAAAATAGACACCGTGGCCGGCAAACCGCCATTACTTTTGGACAAAATAAAATATAAGGCCAAGGACTATGTAAAGTTGAGCCAAAAGGATCAAAAAATATACCTCTACAACGAAGCGGAGCTCTATTATCAGGATACCGAATTAAAGGCGGGAATCATTATCATGGATTACGTTAAGAATGAGGTATATGCCGGTAGGATCAAGGATTCTTTGGGCAATTACACCCAATTACCATTTTTTAAACAAGGTGAAAATGAGGTAATTCCCGATTCCATTCGTTTTAATTTTGATAGCCAGAAGGCCATTATCTGGAATTCCCGGACAGAACAACAGGCCGGTCTAGGACAATTGGGCAGCGATGCCATGAAGGTATACGCTGAAATCACCAAAAAAGAAAATGATTCTGTTTACTTTCTAAGTGAAGGAAAACTTACAACCTCTAAGGATACTGTGAATCCGGATTACTTCATTCGCGTTAAAAAGGCCAAATTTGTCCCGGCAAAGAAGGTCATTGCCGGTTTTAGTAACCTTTATATTGCCGATGTCCCCACACCGGTTGCCCTGCCTTTTGCTTACTTCCCTTTAACAGTGGGAAGAACGGCGGGATTAATGATGCCTACCTTTGGTAGTGACCCGGACAGGGGGTATTTTTTACAGAATGGAGGCTACTACATACCCCTGAACGACTATGTAGATATGACCCTTACCGGGGATTTGTACGGTAATGGTAGCTACGGCCTCCGGGCACAGTCTGTCTACACCAAAAGATATAAGTACAGGGGAAATATAAATTTTAGATATGAAAATCTAGTTACAAGCCAAAAGGGCTTTAGTGATTACAGCAGAAGTACTATCTATAACATACAGGTTTCCCACTCCCAAGACACCAAAAGCAATCCAAATTCAAGATTCCAGGCCTCGGTAAACCTAGGGAGTAGTTCTTATTATAGAAACTCCCTATTACAGCAAAACCTGCCCAACACCCAGGTAAACAATTTATCGTCATCCATATCCTATTCCAAGACTTTCCCGGCCTATCCCTCGGTGAACTTAAGTCTTACCGCCACGCACAATCAAAACACCAATACCCAGGTGGTAAACGTAACCCTGCCCACCTTGCAGGGAAGTATGGAGCGTATATATCCATTTGCCCCAAAAGATGGTATAAAAAAGGGCATACTCCAAAATGTTAACCTACAGTATAACCTTAACGCCAGGAATAGCATTACTACAACCGAAGAGGATTTTTTAACGAGCAGAATGTTCGAAAATTCGCTCTTTGGGGCCAAACACACCATTCCGTTAAGTACCAATTTTAAGGTAGCCAAACACTTTAGTGTTAGTGTAGGCGGATCCTATGAGGACGTATGGGCCTTTGAAACCTATGAAAGGGGATACGATGAAGACAGTAACCGTGAAGTTGTAACCGATACTATTAGTGGATTTGACCGCTATAACAAATATAACTTTAGCACCAGTATAGGGACCACCCTATATGGTACCTTTAATTTTGGTGAAGACAAAAAAATTCAGGCCATAAGACACGTAATGCGCCCTTCACTTAGTTATGGTTACACGCCCTCTTTTGATCAATTTTACGATAGTTACATTGGCGCGGACAACGAACTGGAATATTACAGTAGATTTGAAGGCACCTTAAATGGGGCACCAGGACTGAATAAATCCAGCTCCTTGAGCTTTTCATTAGGAAACCAGTTTGAAGCCAAGGTGCGGGACAAGGACTCCACTGCCACCAAACCCAAAAAGATATCGCTTTTAAGCAACCTAAACCTCTCTACCGGATACAACTTTGAAGCCGATTCCCTAAAATTAAGCGCCGTAAATATCAGTGGAGGTACCAACATCCTTAACAACAAGATGTCTATTAACTTTGGAGCTAGTTTAGACCCATATGCCATTGACAACAACGGCACTAGAATAAACACTTTTAATGTTGATAACGGAGGTAGTTTGTTTAGACTAACCTCGGCCAGGGGAAATGTCAGCTACTCATTAAGCAGCGAAACTTTCGGAAAAAAGAAAGAGGATAAGCCCGATGAAAAAGATGAATACGACTATGTAGCCTCCAGTGGAGGTAGGGATGACGACCTTTTTGGAAAGGCCGATGATTTTAATGCCAACAGACCAGGGGATCGCGAAGAGGAAGGCGAAGATGTGGAAAACCCCATTTACGGCACCAAATTACCCTGGGACCTACGCTTGTCCTATGCAGTTAACTACACTAATTCCAACAGGCAGAACACAATAGGCAGCCATGCCCTTATGTTTTCCGGAAATATTCAACTTTCTCCCAGATGGAAGGTAGGAGGCTCTTCCGGATATGATTTTAAAAACAAAGGCTTCACCTTGACCCAATTGCGATTTGAACGGGACCTTAAGAGTTTTAGGATGAATTTTAACTGGACCCCATTTGGAACCTACAAACGCTGGTATTTCTTTATTGGAATAAAGAGTTCCATTCTCCAAGATCTTAAATGGGAAAATAGAAGTAAGAGGAACTAGTAGGGAATATGCCTTGGCAACTTCCTTGAGTCCCTACAAGCCTACAGGCCTTGTGTTATGATATTGGCAGGCATAAATTCTTTATCTTTAACCATGCTGCAGCAAACACTACCTCTCCTTTTAGCCATATTTTGGGTATTAAAATCACGGGGCATATCCAAGCTGCTTACAGACATATCCCATCATAGAAGTATGGCCTTAAAATTTCTGCCTCTTCTATTTTGTGATCCACAGTCTTAGTCTAAACTGGAAATTGAAATGTACCTAAACTGCCACACATATTACAGCCTACGCTTCGGAACCCTTTCTGAAGTGGAACTTCTGGATTTGGCTCAAGAAAACCAGTTAAGGCAATTGGCCCTAACCGATATCAATAATACTTCGGCAGGGCTCAACTTTGTTAGGAAAGCCCAGGAATATGGCATAAAGCCCATATTGGGAATCGACTTTAGAAATGGGGTTGACCAATGTTTTGTTGCCCTGGCCAAAAACAATGAAGGCTACCAAGAGTTGAACAATTTCCTATCCCTACACTTACACGACCAAAAAAAAATTCCAGCCACTGCACCTGAATTCAAAAATGCCTTTGTCATTTACCCTTTTAACAAGGTGACCCACAACCAAATTGCCACTTTTCAGAAAAATGAGTTTATAGGCATATCCCTCAAGGACTTAAGAAAACTACCCTTTTCCAAGCTAAAGGAACTTAAGGATAAATTAGTGGTTCAGCAACCAGTCAGCTTTAGGGGTAAGCGCGACTTTAATGCGCATCGTTTATTACGGGCAATAGACAACAATATTCTTCTGAGCAAACTTCCAAAAACAGAAGAGGCCGATCCTGAAGAAAAAATGCTTCCGCTAACGGATTTGACCACCGCTTTTTCCGAGTTTGATTTTATATTAAAAAACACCGAACGCCTGCTGGACTCCTGTAATATATACTTCGATTTTTCAGAAGAGCGAAAACCTCAAAATCTGAGTACTTATCTAGGTGACACCTCCTCTGATGAGGCCCTACTAGAGAAATTGTGCCAAGAAGGGCTAGCGGAAAGATACCAGTACAGGGCGGTAGATGCTGTTATTTTAGGGCGACTCCAAAAAGAATTGGATTTAATCAAAAAAATGGGGTTTGTTTCTTACTTTCTCATCAATTGGGATATTATCTCCTATGCGCGGAGCCAAGGCTTTTTTTATGTAGGACGGGGCAGTGGCGCCAATAGTATTGTAGCCTATATCTTGCGGATCACCGATGTAGATCCAATTGAGCTCGACCTTTATTTTGAACGTTTTATCAACCTTTATCGTGTTAACCCGCCCGATTTTGACATAGATTTCTCCTGGAAGGACAGGGAGGCCATGACCCGGTACATCTTTGAGTGTTTCCCCAATGTATCTCTTTTGGGCACCTATGTAACATTTCAAGAAAAAGGTGTTATAAGGGAACTGGGCAAGGTCTTTGGGCTACCCAAAGAAGAAATAGATCATTTATGCAGTGGAAAATACCATAGGTCGCAAATAGATGAAATTGGCAGCCTAGTACTAAAATACGGTTCGCTGATCAAGGGAATGCCCAATTACCTGAGCATTCATGCCGGGGGAATATTGATCACGGAAAAGCCCATACATTATTTTTCCGCTACCCAACTTCCACCCAAAGGGTATCCCACCACCCATTTTGACATGGTGATAGCCGAGGACGTTGGCCTTTACAAATTTGATATTCTTTCTCAACGCGGACTGGCCAAAATTGAGGAGACTTTACGGATCATACAATATAACCAGCCCAGCGAGAGAGCTGGTATAGACATTCATGACGTTGCCAAATTTAAGAGTGACCCCATCATCAATGAACTGGTAAAGACCGCCCAATGTATGGGGTGTTTTTATGTTGAATCGCCTGCCATGCGTATGCTGCTCAAAAAACTAAAGGTAGACAACTACCTTGGTCTGGTGGCAGCCAGTTCTATTATAAGACCAGGTGTGGCCAAAAGTGGAATGATGCGTGAATACATCCTTAGACATAGGGATACCAAACGCGCAAAGGAAAGAGCACATCCGGTAATGCTTTCTATTATGCCAGAGACCTATGGGGTCATGGTCTATCAGGAAGATGTCATAAAAGTGGCCCATTATTTTGCCGGTCTTAGCCTTGGCGAAGCCGATGTGTTACGAAGGGGCATGAGCGGTAAGTTTCGTTCCAGGGAGGAATTTCAAAAGGTAAAGGATAAGTTTATAGACAATTGCCGAGAAAAAGGCTACGATGACAAACTTATTTTTGAAATATGGGACCAAGTAGCCAGTTTTGCCGGATACGCTTTTGCCAAGGGACATTCTGCCTCCTACGCAGTGGAGAGTTACCAAACCTTATTCTTAAAGGCGTATTACCCTATAGAGTATATGGTTGCTGTCTTAAATAACGGCGGGGGGTTCTACAGTGCCGAATTTTATATTCATGAAGCCCGAATGCTAGGAGCTACAATACATTCGCCCTGTATTAACAAGAGTTTTATGGGTAACTACCTGTACGGAAAAGAACTCTATCTGGGTTATATGTACCTAAGGGAATTGGAAGAACGGGTAGTAGAACAGCTCCTAAAGGAAAGAAAAACCAATGGCGAATATACATCATTGACCAATTTCCTGGATAGGGTCCCCATATCCATTGAGCAAGTGAGCATTCTTATTAGGATAGATGCCTTTAAGTTTACGGGAGTCAATAAACACGAACTATTATGGCAGGCACACCTCTCCCTGTCCAAAAGCCCTGCCTTGGATTACCCCAAACTATTTCCGGCCAAACATCAAAATTTTAAAATCCCCAATTTGTACGCTACTAGTTTGGAAATGGCCTTTACACAGCTGGAGTTAATGGGATTTACCTTATGTAGCCCATTTGAACTATTGGCCAAACCACCGGAAAACAATAACGGCAAAAAGGATTTGGAGGCCTACCTTGGTAAGAATATAGATATCTATGGTTATTTGGTAACCGTAAAAAACACCCGGACACACAAAGGTACGCGCATGAACTTTGCCACATTGGTAGATCAATATGGGGAAGTTTTTGACACCGTACTCTTCCCCCCCATAGCCGCCCAGTACTTTTTTAGGGGCAAGGGTATTTATCGGTTTTACGGTAAGGTAGTTAGTGAATTTGGTTTTTTAAGTATAGAAGTCATTAAAATGCAAAAGGAAGATTATATCCCAGATCCACGTTACGCAGATATGAAAACCAGTTCCATAAAACAACAGTTTCCAAAAAATTAAGCAGCTACTGTATGCACTCCGTTGAATTGCCTTCATAACAAATAGAGGTCGTCTAAAAACTATTTAGGCGACCTTTTAATTTTTGTTCTTTTTTGTTTT
>CAXAVP010000263.1:0-6090 GCA_963972175.1 uncultured Arenibacter sp. | reverse complement strand
CTGATGTTCCAGCCGTCCAACAAAACTTTTGGTTCACCGTCGGGCACATCATCTCCATCGGCATCCGGAATAAAAATAAACTCGGGTGCCGTGGAGGCGTATACACCACCATAGCCAACCTCAAAGCCACTGATAAGATTGAGGTCGTCAGCAAACACCTTACTGGTTTCAAATGACCCATCATTATCTTTGTCCTCCCAGATTACAAGTCGATCTTTCCCTTGCCCCTCCGGCTGCTTTTGTGGATATGCAAAGGCTTCGGCCACCCAAAGGCGTCCTTTTCCATCAAAAGTAAAAGCTATGGGTTGACGTACATCTGGCTCCTTTAATACGGTAGTCATCTCAAAACCGGGTTGTACATAGGCATTTTCTGTAGCATCGGTATGATCCGGATTTTTAACCAGATTGGAAAATAGTGGGTTGTCTTTAACCCGGGGCGCCACATCATTATTGGCCATGATATTTTTTTCCGGCTTAGGTTCCAATTCTTTAATGAAGATGTTTTTGAACTGTACTTTAGCAGGCCCACTACCGCTATGAAGCTGAAAGGCCAGTGCACCCGATAAGTCATGTTTGTCCTTCTCGTAATCCTCGATAATATTATAAAGATCACCATTAATCCGGATTTCGATTCGATTGCCTATCGCCTTAATATGATATTGGTTCCAATCATTTGGGACTAATTTTCGATTGAGCAGTTCCATATTTTCCTGATACGAAAAGGTGGTACGCTTCCCATTAACCAAAATCTTTGTAAGCCCCCCACGCTCAGCTATTTTACCCCGGTCATGTTCATCATATAAGACCCCTAACCATTCATCACCGGCATCAAGATCACATTGGTATCCAATAATGTTGTTAAAGTCCTTTTTCTCGGAACGGATTTGGATACCAGAATTGGTTCCTTTTGTAATTTTAAAATCCAGTGTTAGTTCAAAATCCTTAACTTCATTTTCCCAATAAATGAATTCGTTCTTTGCCAATTTTTCACCTTCCAGGATTTCGGCGGTAATTGCTCCATCCTCAATTTTCCATATTCCAGGGCTACCCTCCCAACCTTTTAGCGTTTTACCATCAAAAATGGATTGAGGGGAATCCTGCATACGCGAACAACCAAAAGCAAATGCCAATAGTAATACCTTAACAAATATTTTATTCATAATATCATGTAATTGTTGATTTTTAATGGAATATTGATAACATATCAATTTTTTACTTTTTTGTTACCAAACATTCAGGGCTATGGCTTATGTACTAAAAGTAAATTCAGGCAACTTAATAAGCTTTCCTCCTTCCAATGCCGATTCGTGCGATAAAATACCCACACAGGTAATGTTAGCCGATTGTTTAGCATTAGGATAGGGATCTGTGTTGATAATTAATGCATTTACGAATTCATGGACCAAATGCGGGTGAGAACCACCATGACCGGCTCCTTGTGTAAATGAAAGATGTTGATGCTCATCTGCGTCATAAATCCCATGAGTTGTAAAAGGTTGAATTTCCTTTGGTAAAAGTTTCGCAAAATCAGGACTTTCTACCTCCTCCGGTATTTCTGGTTCTGGTTTTTTAGCGGTATGCACAACCAATGGCCTTCCTTCAACTAACGGCCATTCTACAGACTTTTTGGACCCATAAACTTCTATACTTTCTCTATATTGTCTTGCTACATCAAATAGCGAGCGGTATACCTGTGCACTTAAATCGGAATTTTTAAACTTAATATGGGTAGTTTCAACTGCAAAAGGGGAATTGTAATGGGGAATTAATTCATCGCGAATAGTCCCAGAACCAAAGCAAGAAACATATTCTGCCTCATTTCTTGTCAATGCCAATACAGGCCCCACGCAGTGCGTAGCGTAAAACATAGGTGGTAACCCAGGCCAATAGTTTGGCCATCCATCCATATCCTGTTGATGACTTGCCTTTAGGAATTGGATTTTACCCAATTCTCCTTTTTCGTACAGCTCCTTCATGTATAAGAACTCCCTTGCGTAAATAACGGTTTCCATCATCATATAGGTGAGTCCAGTTTCTTCTGTAAGGCGCACAATTTCTTGGCATTCCTCGATTGTTGTGGCCATAGGTACAGTACATGCTACGTGCTTCCCTGCTTTTAAAGCCTCAATGGATTGACTTCCATGATTGGGAATAGGGGTGTTAATATGAACGGCATCAATTTCCGGATCTTGTAGTAAATCTTCATAAGATGTATATCTCTTTTCAATTCCAAAAGTATCTCCTATTTGATCTAATTTAGTTTTATTCCGTTGGCAAATGGCTACTAATTCAGCGCTAGGATGTTTTTGATAAATAGGTATAAATTCTGCTCCAAACCCTAAGCCGATGATGGCTACTCTTATTTTTTTCATAAAATACTATATTGAAAAATCTGTGGGGTCAAATTTATAAAGTCCTAACAGTAGAGTCAATACGAAATATGTTTAATACAATTAGAAATATTACCATTATATATAATTTAGCTTCCTGATTTGTCAATTATTAACAAAACAGCTAAATCACTGTAAATTAATGTTTTTAAACACTTCATTAACAATAGTTCTGCTGAATTCACTAAGTTAATTTGTTTATTTTAATATAAATTAGTTTAATAATTATAACATGTTACTCCTATACTAAATTACATTTGTAGACATATTACATCAAGTAATATGAAATTGAAACCTTACCTAATGGTTGCCTAATTAAGTTTTATACGATTGACATTAACTATAGGATTGATAAATTTTAGAAGTAAGATATGAACAGCGACATAAAAAAGAAACGATTCAAAGTTGCCTTGTTGATGGAAACTTCTAACGCATATGCGCGTGGAGTTATTAAAGGGATATATGGTTATATAAAGGAGCATGATCAATGGGATGTTTATTTAGGCGAATATAGTCGGGGTGAACCAAATCCGGACTGGTTACTTTCCTGGAAAGGCAATGGTATCATTGCGCGTATTGAAAATGAAGACATAGCAGGATTGATCCGACAATGTAATTTACCTACTGTAGATACAAGTTCGGCTAATTTAATTAAAGAGATTCCATGGGTGGAAACTGATGATCAGAGAATTTCAAAACTTGCTTTCGATCACTTATATGCATGCGGGCTAAAACACTTTGCATTTTTTGGCTCCTATTTTAATTGGTCTAAATGGCGGGAAAAGCATTTTATAGATTTGGTTAAAAACAAAAATATGACTTGTTATTCATACAATTTAGCTTTAAATCAGGAACCCAATTTAGTTGAGGAGAGAATGGAAATAGAATCTTGGTTGGCCACCTTGCCAAAACCCATCGGAATTTTTGCAGCATACGATCAACTTGGACGTTTAATAATTGATTCCAGTCAAAAATTGGGATTCATGGTTCCGGAGGAAATAGCAGTTATTGGTGTAGATAATGATTCCCTTATATGTGAACTATGTTCTCCACCCCTTACAAGTATAATACCTGATACCTACAGGACAGGTTATTTGGCAGCTACTTTGTTGGAATCACTTATGAAAGGAAATAAATTAGAGGACCTTACTAATTTAATACCTCCTATAGCTGTAAAGAAAAGGAGATCGACTGATTCTTTAGCTATTGACGATAAATACATTTCGAAGGCACTGCACTATATTTATGAACATGCCAATTCAGGAAAACTTAATATTAAAGAAATACTATCCTTTACACCTATGACCCGACGTGTATTTGAGAGGAAATTTTTAGAAATGGTTGGAAGAACACCATACAAGGAGTGGCAACGTATTAGAGTAAAGCGAATAAAAGAGTTGCTTACGGAAAGTGGTTTAGGTTTACTAGAGATTTCTGAGAAGACTGGATTTGAGCATGTGTCTTATATGAGTTATCTTTTTAAAAGAGAAACCGGAATTTCTCCAATGGCCTATCGACAAATGATTAAAAAATCTTACCAACCCATGGCTTCTATAGACTGACTTAAAAACAATTATAAACAACTATTTCTAGATGATATGCTACAACGGCAGAAAAGTCAAATCCTACCCTAAAATTCTTTTAAGTTACTACAATTTCAGAGAACAACTGCACACCGAATTAGGTGTACACGTATGAATTCAAAGGATATCAAAGGAAATCCATAAAAACAAAAAAAACTGATAATCAGAAGATTAACAGTTTTTTTTTTACAATTACCTATTTCTAGGTTCGTCGGGATGACAGAATACAACTACTTGTTACAAATAATTGATTATCAGTATTTTTATTGCACTTATCAAAATCAAATCCCTTTTTGGACACTCGATTTATAAATAGCCCAAGAACGTATTGATTGCGTGTTATTTACAGCGTAAATTTAGGAAATAAAATGCAAATGAAACCAAGCGCCGTCACATGAATTTTAATACAATGATATTGGTTCGGTAAGATTGCTTATTTCAGAGCATAATTATTTACAAAATATTCGATGTATTTTGGTAGTTGTGTTCCTAAATAATAGGGTAAGTTCATTAGTACAAAAGGAGTTCCCTCTGCCGTTACGGAGTTTTCTATTTTTAATTCTCCGGCGTACATTCTTATGGCGTATGGATGGCCCGCTCTTTTCATAAATTGATGTAGGGATTTCAACGTACCTGTGGCACCAGATTTAATTTCTATAGGAATTACCTTATCACCGTATGGGTATACCAAGTCTACTTCTGACGAAGACTGCTTTTTTTCGCGAATCCAAAAATGAGGTTTAGTATTGGTTATGGTATTTAACGATATTAACTCTTGGGTTATGAGATGCGGTATCATTGCTCCTTTAAAGGCATTACCCAAATCGTCCATGCCCAACAACTGGGCTTGTATCCCCAAGGTATAATTTATTAACCCGGTATCCAAAAACTGTAACCTTGGCGATTTTTTGATATCTGGTTTGATAGGGGGTTCTATATCCGTGGTAGGATAAATGAGTTGTATAATCTTTGCGGCATCCAAATTGCGCATGGCTTCCCCTACTTCCCTAGATCTGTAATTGGAATTTCCGAAATTCTGAAATTTAATGCGCTGGTCTATATAGAGCGGAGCCGTGTCCATGATATGTTTTATAACCCTCCTTTCGGTAGAATTGGAAGTGTATTTTTCAACATCTTCTTTGTAAGTGGCCCAGATACTTTCATATACTTTAGGGAGATTAGCCAAGTTTCCGTCTCCAATGTCCCTTTTGACCACTTCGGGCATTCCTCCAATGATGGCATACCGATGAAAAAGCCCCAGTAATATTTTGTGTGCTACAGGATTTATAGGCACCTTGGTGAGCTGTTTAAAGGCCGTACTATGGTTTATTGCTTGGAGATATTCCCCAAAATTTAAGGGATATAGATAAAGAAACTCGACCCTGCCTACAGGAAAACTTTCAACCTCTTTCATTGCAAATTCGAGCAAAGACCCAGCAGCAACTACATGAAGATCCGGAACCTCTTCATAAAAATACCGAAGCAATTGTATGGCTTTGGGCAGTTCCTGAATTTCGTCTATAAAGAGTAAAGTATTCCGTTGTTGGTCAGGAGTAATGTTGTTTGATAGGAATAAAGACTCTACAATCGTATTAACATCGTCATAGGCCTCGAAAAACTCCTTGTCAGCAGCTTTTTCAAGATTTAATGAAATAAAAAAGTCATAGCTCTTGGCAAACTCCGTTACAAGGGTAGTCTTACCTACCTGTCTTGCGCCACGCAGTATCAATGGTTTTCTATTCTTATTGGCCTTCCAGTCCACCAAATAAGCAACTACATGTCTTTTAAAATTCATATTTTAGCTATTTTGTAACAAAGTAAGGGTAATTTTTCAAAAATATTGTAACAAAGTCAAGGTGATTTTTTAAAAATATTGTAACAAAGTCAGGGTAAATAGTATTCCAATGAATAGATTGATATTACCTATTAAAATTATGTTTGCATGTAGCACCATAATTATGCCTGAGTGTAAATCACCTGTTTTGAGCGTTGGGACACCCTAACCAAAATCACTTAAATTTTAAGTTAAATTACATTGATGAATAAAGGCACTGAGTTATCCATGTTAAGTTTAATATTACCAGAAGGAATATTAGAGTATTTTGATATTGTTGGAT
>CAXAVP010000262.1:0-6110 GCA_963972175.1 uncultured Arenibacter sp. | reverse complement strand
TTATCGGACATAGTGGCCTGCATAGTTTTAATATTCCAGCGGTAGCTACCAATTTTGGCCACTTCTTCTGCGTCGTTCAAAATTGAGTTTTGAACCGATAATTGTTCATTTAATTCCTGTAATCGTTGTTTGGCTTCAACAATCTGGGTACTGTTGTGGGAGGTTAGGGTAAGACCATTGTTTAAATTGTTAATGGTAGTATGGATCCATGCCTGCCTATCCTGGAAGTTATACTGGGATTCATGGGTCTCCATGCTTTTTTGATCCACACATGTAACCATGAGGTTGAAAAGCCCGTTCTCCTTTATGATTGGAAATATTTGGGATATGGATTTGCCTACTATTTGCGCAACAGGTATTCCGGTCAAGTTTTCTATTTCCTTATTGGCGAATAAGTATTTAAAATCTTTTATTTGGCCCTGGGAATCCCTTTGGGTAGATAGGTGGCTTACCGTATTACTCGTACTTTCCAGGATACTGTTCAAAAATGCCTGGGTTTCTTCCAGGTGGTTATTTTGGGTTTCCAATTGCTGGTTTAGAACCTTTAGATGTTGGGTGTGCTGTCTCTCCAGAGTGGTGTCTATTGAGGTGGTAAGTACCCCATTATCCATTTCTATGGCAGTGGTCTTAAACCAGAATGTACTACCGTTAAATTTAAATAGTTTTTCAAATTTGCGTGGATTTTTATCCTTGAGAACAGCAACCAATTCTTCGAAGATACCATTCTTAAAATTATCCGGGATTAAATCGGACATCTTACCGTGAATTATTCCATTGGGCTTTTTACCCAATACCTGCTCTATTTTTTCATTGGTGAAGGCAATGCTAAAATCCTTGATTTCTCCTGTGGAATCGTAGATGGGCAAGAAATAACTTATAATATTCTCTGTGCTGCTCAATACATTTTGAAGGAATTTCTCTGTTCTGGCAGTTTTTTTACGTTGGCTATTGATTTGCAAATAGGAAATAACGAAAATTATCAAGGCGAACATTCCCAGTAATAATGTCATTAAAGGGGTAAAAAATATTTGGGATTTATAGTCTTCCTGTCTTTTCGCAAGCTGCAGCTGCATCTCTTGCTGCATTTGGTTTTTTAGTAAGTTGAGCTGCGTCAAAACCTCGGATACTTTTGCTATTTTATCTTGATCGATTTCAGAATAGGTGGTCTTTTGAAAAGGGATAGAAGACATAGTTCCCAAGGCTTGGTAAAGGCTATCTTGCCAATACATGACTCTCAAGAGAGTTTTTTGCTGAACCGGATTGTTGTGTGTTAGTTCTTTTAATCTTTTATGGGATACGTGTACTTGGGGTTTGTAAACTTCATAAGAAGATATTCCCAAGGTATCTCGCAAAAGCAGGTTTTTAAATTCAACGGACTGCATTTGGCGGTAATACGAAAAAAGCTGGTCAATTTCCATGTCCACTTTCAGGGACTGGGAAACCCAATCGGCCGATTCGCCTAGGCGAATCACTTGCTTGTAACTCACACTGCCAATAAACATTAACAGGGCAACAGCCAGGACTAGTAGGATCGCAAAAAATTTAGTTGATGATACCACTTTGTGCCAGGTCATACCTAATCGACTTTAAATTCGTAACAAAAAGTTATCCCTGTTCAAGGCAGATGTATGATACTGCCAATTAAGCTGTAAGACTTTATCTATAGCCTTTTTAAGGGCCCCAAAACTATTGGGTTTGTTAATATAGATGTTGGCGCCATTAATAAAGGTTTCTTCTATGTCAGCTTCCGAAGAAGAGGTAGAGTAAATGGCTACCAATAATTCTTTTAAGCAGGGGTTGTTTCGTATTTCATGGAGACATTGCATGCCATTCTTTATGGGCATATTTAAATCTAGAAATACAATTTGTGGCAAAACTAACTCCGGCATGCTTAGATATTCCATTAATTCCTCACCGTTGTTGAACAATGATAAGTTGGTCTTGATCTTAATTTCATCTATGGCTTCCTTAAATAACATTCGGTCATCTTCATCATCATCGGCCAAGGCAATATTGAGGGTATGTAAAGGCATAATTACGTTGGGTTATTCTTTGGTAAATGATCTTTCTTTACGCTTTTTAATTATTTTTTGAAAGCTTGATGGGGTTAAACCGGTCGTTTTTTTGAACTGTGCGGATAAATGTGCCACACTACTATAATTAAGTTTGTACGCTATTTCTGTTAAGGTTGAATTGTTTTGACTAATTAGGTTTTTGGCTATATCGATTTTCTTTAAGATAACGAAATTTTCGATGGAGGAATAGGTAGCCTCAGAAAAGATAGAGGACAAATAGGTATAGGTGTAATTAAGTTTATCCGATAGGTAGGTAGAGAAATTGTAACGTTTAGGAAGCTCCTCGTCCAGTATCCATTCCGTTACAGTATCCTTTACTCTTTGTACCAAGGCTATTTGATGATCATCCATGATTTCTATTCCATAATTACCCAACATATCCTCCATTCTTTGCTCTTCCTCCTGAGTGGGCTGCCTTCTAAATTCGACCTCTCCAACCCCATGGATGGTATAATCCATACCCAAAGTGTTCAGTTGTTCCTGTATCACAGTTTTACAGATAGTGTTGAAATCGAATTTTAAATAGATTCTCATCCTTTGCTTTTATTGGTGTTTAATGGTATCTATTCTACCGGCTGAGCAGAAAACTGGACCATTTAAGCAAAGATGATGATTTTTTAAATTGGAAGATAACTAGTTAAACATTTTTTTAACTAGTTAAAACTAACTTTCGACTTTTGTTTTAGCAATAGGGCCCATTAAAGTAATTGTATTGCTAAGCAATTTACTCTGTCCCTGGCTATTACTACATCAAATGTAAAGACCTCAAGGTTTGGCAGTAATTTGTGTTATACTTTTACAAGTAATTTTCCTTGGGGATCTTTTTAAAAAATTCAGCTGTCTCAAGATTACTGGAAGGGCTGTAGTTGGCCAAAATAGTCCCTTTGCTACCATCCATAGTTCTTATAATGTACAGAATAGACATGTCCGAAGGATTGCTCATACCTTCAAAACGATGTTCTGCTACAATATGCACGTTTTGTGGCATGTAGTTCTTTTTGTTGTCCAAGTCCAATAAGCTATTGTTTTCTACTCTGTAATTGTTTGTATAGCCTTCCTTTTGATATTTTTGAATAATTTCCTTTTCATTTTTTGCAAACTCACTTGTCATGTCCTTATATTTTAGTAGTTGTCTATAATTTCTATTACTTAAGCCTATGGCAACCTATTTAGTAAAACGCTGCCATGTATGTACCGTCTTTCCTCTCATTGGGCCTTTGGTTTATTTCAACTTTTTAAGTTGAGGATTAAAAAAAACGGACATGGCCCGGAAAGGAAAATGTCCGTTGTAGATAAGTCCTTATTTGTTTAATAAAGTTTCTAAATGTTAGTCCGTGGCATCATCTATTTCATCCTCAACTTCCTCAACGCCTTCTTCAATACCATCACCTACTTCTTCAACTCCTTCTTCTATTTTTTCTCCGGCAGACTTATCTTCCCTACAGCTATTTAAGGTTGCAAGGGAAAAAGTAAATAATAGGGTTAATACGAAATATACGATTGATTTTTTCATGTTTCTTTTATTTTAAGATTTATAAAATTTATGTTCTACTTAAAGGCCATATACGATTATAGCTCGGTAACCATCCTTAGACTTTTTTTCTTCCGGTAAATAAGGAGATAATAAAAAGAACCAAGAAAATAAAGAATAAAATTTTAGCAATACTTGCGGCCCCTGCCGCTATACCACCGAATCCAAAAATTGCGGCAATGATTGCCAATATTACAAATGTGACTGTCCAACGTAACATAGTGTTTGTTTTTAGGTTAATAATCTGGGCTTTATCATTTGCCCTTTATACAAATATCCAAGTATTTTTAAAGTTGGCTTATCGATATCCAGTTAATAATTGACGCAGATAAACTTCCTTGTGTTGGTTGTAAGGTTTTGATAAATAAGTTGTTAGCTGATGATCTAAGTTGTGCTGTTAGACCTCTTATGGCATAATATAAATTCGAGGCTAATGGTCATAGGGGGGTATGCAAGCCGTAGAGTAGTAAGGAAAGCAGTTCTTTCCTCAGGTAAGTTTTATAGAAGTGTGAAAGTTGTGATAACTAAAAAAAAAGAATAGCTAGTTTTACAAGGTAAGTAATTCTACCCCGTGTTTAAGAATCATGCCTCGGGGCGCTTTTTCATAGTAAACGGGCTCTAGCATGGAGGTGTAGGAAATATTATTTTTGAAAAATTCCTTTGAAATGGGGTGCGCTATTAAACTGTAATTGGCGGTGCTATTTAACATCTCTTGAATATCGTTCTTGTTTATTTGCGGACTTAACCATTTCTGATTAAGGTCTTTGGGGAATAATAAAGGAATGCTACCATCTATATTTTGAACTGCTGTTGGGCCCTGTTGGTTGAGAGTGGTAATGATGGTGCAGCTAAGGAAACCATCTTCCAGTTTGTTGTAAACGCCGCTTAGGCAAAATGGTAATCCGGACTTTCTATGAAAATAGTATGGATATAAAATACCGTCAACTAAGTAGGAAGTGAAAAATCCTGTCACAGGGATAAGGCATCTCCTGTTAAGAAGGGCATTGGAATACCAAGAGGGGTTGTCAAGGGAATTAATATTTAAATTTAAAGAATTGAAAATGTTCTGAAAAACACTCCAATCATCCTTATAATTTTCTGGCAAAATTCCCCAAATAGCAGGCACAATCAGGTTTTCTTCTTCCATGGGTATTATAGGAATAGTCACTTCGTCTATACCGTTTATCAAAATTTGTTTTTGATATAAATTTGGGTATTTAAAACGCTTGTTAAATTCCTTTTCCAATGTAGTTCTACTAGCTGTATTCGATAGTTTGTGGTACATAAAATTTATTTAGTAAGAATTATTGTTCACAGGTATAATTTATAGAACAAGTATCCTTTGTATCATCAGCACTTTTTTTAAACCTTAAAGAGGATGCCATGCATCCTCTTTGATAGCATTATTGTTAAGATATTTAACTTAAGTCTTCCAAACGCTTTACCTGATTGAGATCTGCTTCAATTTGGTTCATTTGTTGCGTTAATAGGGTAGTAGTGCTGGGTGGGAGGCTGGTACCGGAAAGTACCTCTTTGTATTCCTCCACAGAGGCTTTTTCTCCTCTAATGGCCTCCTCCAGCATAGCCTCATCGTCATCGGTCGAAAAAAATGCCTTTAAATCCATCCACGTTCTGTGTGCCGCAGCTGCAAGGCTTCCGTCTTTTTCCCATTCTTGGCCCAAGCTATCGATCTCGCTTTTTAGTTGCAGTCCAAAACGTTGTCTGTCCTCACTCTTTTTTTCGAAGAACGATTTCAGATACGGATTGTTCGTGTTGTCACATGCCTTTTTATATCCTTTTTCGGCATCGTAGGTCTTTTCCAATAGGTCATTTAACTTTTCACTTACTGTTGCAGTGTATGTGCTCATTGTATATGTGGTTTTAAAAGTTAGCGGAGAGAATTTTTTTAAGTGATGCCTCCCGCATAACATCATCTAGGACGAAGGTAATATCTTGTTACGGAAGGTGTTGACCCAATAAATTATAATCTTTGTTCCATTGCTCTAATATGGATAAAATTGAGGTTTTTGTGCTATTCTGCATTTATGGATAGACTACGATAACAATAAAAGATCCCCTTGATGTGGGGCGAATAGAAAAGTTTGGGCATTGGTATAACTATACAAACTCTGTTGCTAGCCTAAAAACAGTCTAAGGCCAATAGATGTTTCCGCAGTATCTTAAATGTTCTTTCTAAAGTCTTTTGGCAGGTCCAATGTACGTATGGGGAACGGAATGTTAATGTCATTGGCGTCAAAGGCCTTTTTAATGGCGATCATCGCTTGGGTTTTGGCCTTAAGTACTTCAAGGGAAGAGGTAGAGGTAATCCAGAATCGGGTTTCAAAGTTTATGGAGCTATCACCAAATTCTGTATATAGAAAAATGATTTCCTTATCTGTCCCAACATTTTCAAATGTAGACTCTATGGTCTTGATCACCAAATCCCGTACAAATTCCAAATCGGACGAATAGCCCACCCCACAGCTAAGTATTACCCGTGATTG
>CAXAVP010000261.1:0-6150 GCA_963972175.1 uncultured Arenibacter sp. | reverse complement strand
GACCACCATATAAAGCAACACAAGGTACCGGTTGAATTTAGGTCGGTCCCGGGTTCAAAACCTATTATTTCCGGATCGGAAACTATAAACAACTGGACGTCCCTGGGAGAGGGCCTGTGGGTCTCAACGCTTCCCGAACACATAGGCCATTTCCGAGAGCTCTTTGTACAGGGCAACCGCTCTATTCGCGCTAGGCATCCAAACCAAGGATACAATAGGGTGCAAAAAGTAGGGGCCGACAGACGCACCAATTTTACGTATCATCCCGATGATTTCCCAATCCCCAATAAGCCCGAGGAAGTAGAGCTTGTTGTACTGCACGATTGGTCCATCACCAGAATCCCTGTAAAAGATATAGCCCTGGACAGCCGTACTATTAGTGCGGTGGATTGGATTGGGGCAAAAGGCTTGGATTTTTTTAATCTGGATCATTGGGAACCCAATCCTCGTTATTACTTGGAAAATGCCCTTGAATTTTTGGATGCGGATTACGAATGGTATTTGGATAGTGAGACCGCTAAGCTATATCTTAAACTGCCCTTACACTTGGATCCTTCACAGCTTAGCATAGAGGTGCCACTGGCAGAATCCTTAATGCTTGTGAAGGGCAGGGAAAATGATCCCATTTCAAATATTGGTTTTGAAGGCATTCAATTTAAGCATTGCAGGTATAATCTCCCCAATAAAATCTATGCAGGAATCCAGGCTACCCATTTTGACACCCAGCAAGGAAAAAAAGAATGGGCAGTAGTCCCAGCAGCCGTACAGACCCGTTGGGCCAACAATATTACATTTACCAACTGTGAGTTTACCTCTTTGGGGGGAGGGGGCATTTGGTTAGGAACAGGAAGCAAGGATTGCAGCATTAAAAACAGCCGTTTATGGGATATTTCAGGAAATGCCATAATGATAGGTGAAGGTCGCGATCGATTGGTTGACGGGAAGCCTTGGTGGAAAATAGCGGCGGAACAAGTTGCTCTGGGAAATAGCGTACGCGACTCTAAAATTTGGGATTGCGGGGTGCAATTTTACGGAGCGGTGGGAATTTGGTGCGGACTCACCGCAGAAACGGAACTAAGGCAGAACGAGATTTACAATCTGCCCTATACCGGTATTTCGATTGGTTGGATGTGGAGCCCCGAAGCTACCCCGTGTAAGGACAATATCATAGCGGACAACCATATTCATCATGTTATGCAAAGGCTGAGTGATGGAGGGGGAATTTATATGCTGGGCCTACAGCCGGGAAGTAAACTGCTCAATAACCATATTCATGATATTTCGGTCAATGCGGGGAGGGCGGAAAGCAATGGGATGTTTCTGGATGAAGGGACCAAAGATGTCCTGGTTGAGGACAACCTTATCTATAATATTGCCAAATCTCCCTTACGTTTTCACAGGGCTTCAACCAATAGGGTACAAAACAATCATCTATTCACCAATGACAGCACCCCTGGCATTGCCTATAACAACACCTTGCCGGAAAACATCCATCAACAGGGAAATCGCGAAATTAGTACAGATAACCCCAATTATAAAGTTACATTAAAGGAAGCCATTTCAAAATATCTACTCAGGGTTCAACAAAAAAAATCGCCCTAAAACTTTAAAAGGCATGTTGTGAAAATATTTGACCCCATATGGACTACCGTAGTCACTACAACATAAGCCCATGGGTCGACCGGAAGTCGCACATATTTGGTTCTAATATAGCTTTAGCTACCTCTCAGCTTTGAGCGGAGCTACTTCTGTGATTTACCTCCTTGTCCTTTTCATTTCTGGGGTATCGGTGAACTATTGGCTTGTATTTCTGGTGGATACAATCCCTAACGTCTCCTCCGCTAGGGCGCAGGATTCACCTTCCCTTAACCAAGGGAAGGAGCCTGTTGTTGTTTCTATATGTATTGCCATTGCCTAGACCCATCAACAACCCGTATAAACGTCGCGCAATTTTCGGTTTCTCCCTATCGTATAAAATGACAACCCTAGTCACTTTGACAGCGTCCCTTTTTCGGGACAACGAGAAGTCGCACATATTTGGTTCTCCTATAAGTTTTAGCTACCTCTCAGCTTTGAGCGGAACTACTAATGCGATTTAGCTCATGGCATTTTTAGCTCTGGGGTATTGGTGAACTATTGGCTTGTATTTGGCGTGGATACAATCCCTAACGTCTCCTCCGCTAGGGCGCAGGGACCACCTTCCCTTAACCAAGGGAAGGAGCCTGTTGTTGTTTCTAATTGCCCTTGCCTAGACCCATCAACAACCGGTATAAACGTCGCGCAATTTTCGGTTTCTCCCTATCGTATAAAATGACGACCCTAGTCACTTCGACAGCGTCCCATTATCGGGACAACGAGAAGTCGCACACGCTTGGTTTCGAGTGCTAGTAGTCGGTAGTTAGTTGCTGTGTACTAATTTTAAGTGCACGCTCAGCTGCTTCTGTGATTTACCTCTTGTCATTTTCATTTCTGGGGTATTTCTGTACCTTCGGTGGCTTCCCTAAGGTCGAAATGCCTGAGGCGACCACAGTAACATTGAACTTTCACAGAAATCCCTTTACCTTCTTCTCGTCAAAACACTGTGTAATTTCAATTACTTCATTATCAGTGTTTTAAAAATCAATAAATAACCGTATAACATCCATTTTTAATTATTAATAATTATTAGGTATTAAAAAATAGGGCTTATAATGGCCAAAGTCACTTTTAAGAACCCATTTTTTGGACGTGGAGTAGCTTGAAAAACATTAAACCTTCTTGTTCCACGATATTTTCTATCTTTAACCGTATCAACCTATTCAAAAATTTAGATGAAACCATTTATTTTCCTTATCACCCTATTCCTTTCTATGACCACTTACGCCCAAAACACCGTACTGCCGCTTTGGCCCAAAAACATACCCAATTCCATCAAAACCGATGAAAAAGAGGAGGTAATAAGCGCGGACATTGTAAGGATAGCCAAGGTACAGCTACCACAGATAGAAGTATATCTGCCCGCCAAAAAAATAGCGACCGGCCAGGCCGTTTTAATTTTCCCTGGAGGAGGCTACGGCATTCTGGCCTATGATTGGGAGGGTAGCGATTTTGCAAAATTGCTGAACGCCAAGGGTATTGCCGGAATCGTTGTTAAATACAGACTGCCCAATTCCAAATCGGTAACCGAGAAACACAAGGTACCCTTACAGGATGCGCAACGTGCCATTAGAACAGTACGGTACAATGCAGCGGAGTGGAATATTGATCCCAACAACATTGGAATAATAGGCTTTTCGGCAGGAGGACATTTAGCCTCCACTCTGGGAACGCATTATAATGAGGTGGTATATGCCAAGCAAGATGCTATAGACCAACTGAGTGCCAGACCAGACTTTATGACCCTCGCCTATCCCGTTATTACAATGGGCGAGCTAAATACCCATGGTGGTTCTAGAAAGAACTTATTGGGTGAAAACCCAACCCAAGAAATGCTGGACCATTTTTCCAACGAATTACAGGTTACTGCCGATACCCCTCCCACTTTTTTGCTGCACGCTTCGGACGATACCGCAGTACCCGTAGAAAATAGCTTGCTTTTTTATACTGCCCTGTTAAAACATAAGGTGCCTGCAGCCATGCATATATATCCTACGGGAGGTCACGGTTTTGCCCTAGGGCTACAAGAGCCACATTTGGCTACCTGGACCGATCAATGGATAGGTTGGATGAATAGCCTATAAATCCCCAGCAGGAAATTGTAGTGCCCATAGGCAATAGAGCCGGAAAATAGTAAGGAATAACATAATAAGCGACCATTATAACAGACCTTTATATCACGGCTTTATAAAAAACCATCATTTTTAACGCTAAAACATCCCGAAATGAAGAAGTGGATTTTAATTATGGGGTTGATGTTTTCAAGTCTTATAACTGCTCAAATATGGGAAACCGATTGGCGGGCAGCTGCTACCCTGGCCAAGGAAAACCAACAAAATATTCTGCTGGTTTTTTCGGGTTCCGATTGGTGTGCTCCCTGCATTAAATTGGATAGGAAAATTTGGCAATCCCCTGAATTTAAGGAGTACGCCAAGGGGCATTGGACCATGCTCAGAGCAGATTTCCCCAGAAAGAAAGCGAACCAACTCCAGGATGACCAAAAGAACAAAAACGCCCAACTTGCAGATAAGTACAACAAAAATGGCTATTTCCCATTGGTTTTGCTATTGGACCCCGATGGACAGGTATTAGGCCAAACCGGCTATAAAAACATATCCGCAAAGGAATATATTGCACTCTTAAAATCGTTCGAAGGTTGAAAAACCCACTATTCATCGCACTTGCATTATTAATCCCATGTTTCGTTTTCTCCCAAGAATTGGCACATAGACGAACCACAAAACTAATGGGGAGCAGGTTTGATATTACCATTGTGGCAAAGGACGAAGTTACTGCCGACTCTTATATAGATATAGCCATTGAAGAAATCACCAGAATTGAAGCGTTGATTTCCTCATGGATTCCCGGCTCACAGACCTCAGATATTAATCTAAATGCCGGGATTAAACCCGTAAAAGTTGATCAAGAATTGATACACCTAATTGAGCGATGCATCACCGTCTCCAAAATAACGGACGGTGCCTTTGATATCACCTATGCCTCCATTGACAAGGTCTGGAGATATGACGGCAGCATGACCCAGATACCTTCTAAGGAAGCCATACAAAATTCCGTCGCCAAAATAGGTTATGAGAACATAGTGCTGGATAAGAAGTCACAGACCGTCTTTTTAAAGCAAAAAGGTATGAGAATAGGTTTCGGGGCCATTGGCAAGGGATTTGCCGCAGATAAGGCTAGGAGCTTGTTAAAATCCCAAGGGGTTAGCTCCGGGATCATAAATGCCTCGGGCGACCTTACCACTTGGGGGAAACAACCCAACGGTACGGATTGGATGGTAGGCATTACCAACCCTCTTAACAAGGACAAAATATTCTCCTGGTTCCCTGTAGTCAACGCGGCAGTGGCCACATCGGGCAATTATGAAAAATACGTCACCTTCAAGGGGGTGAAATACAGCCATATTATTGACCCACGAACCGGTTATCCCTCCACAGGCATCCTAAGTGTCACCATTTTTGCTCCTAGTGCCGAATTGTGTGATGCCCTGGCGACCTCAGTTTTTATTACCGGCACGGAAACAGGACTCAATACAATAAACCAAATTAAAGGAGTGGAATGTATTATAATAGATGATAAAAATAAGGTTCACACTTCTAAAAACATTGAACTTAACAAAACCCAATAGCTTATGCGACAATTAATTATACTTACTGTGGGCGCTTTATCACTATCGTCATGTGTTGCGGTAAGGGAATACGACAAGGTATACCTCAACGATGAAGAAATGAGCTTAACATCCAAAAGCTTGGAGCGGTTTGAAACCAATTTTCATATATATAGGGAAGCGGCTGCTGGGGCCAACGGTGGCAAAACAGGGGGTGGATGTGGCTGTAATTAAAATAAACATGAAGAAAACAGGATTTATATTGATTTTTGGATTGATTTCATGGGCAGGATTTTCCCAAGGAAACAACCAGGAATATGTTAAGAAAGTTTTGGAAACTCCCGAAGTGGAGCTTCTCTATAGCTATTATTCCCAAGATGGGGACAATGCGGCCGTAACCGGAGGGGAGGGAACAGAAAAACTTACCGATATGACCCCTACCATTATTGTGAGCATTCCCATAGGTGAGGACAAAACGCTTACTCTGGATGCAGGGATATCTGCCTATACCTCAGCCTCATCTAGCAATGTAAACCCTTTTGACGGCAGCAAAACTGCCAGTCCATGGGTGGAATCTTCAGGAGCCTCCAGAAGTGATGCCCTAACCTATGTTCACCCCACCTTTACCCATAGTTCCAAAGACCGGAACAACATCCTTAGTGCCAACATTGCAGTGTCTGCGGAATACGATTACTTTTCCTTGGGCTTCGGAGCTGGTTACACCCGTCTGATGAACCAAAAAAATACTGAATTGGGTATTAGTGGACAAGTTTATTTGGACACCTATAAACCCCATTACCCCATAGAACTGCGCAACGGCTTTTTTGATAATCGAATTACCGGAACAGGTACCTATTCGCCCCTATTTAATGAGTTTAACGACTTAAATA
>CAXAVP010000260.1:0-6189 GCA_963972175.1 uncultured Arenibacter sp. | reverse complement strand
AAACTCCAATGGGGAAGAAATTAAGTGGAATTTGGACAATACCTTTAATAACCCCTATTGGGCACTGGAAAATTCGGGAAATGTTGATCTTAAAGATCAATTTCAAGGTTTTATATCGGCCAATTGGGAACTACATGACAACTTTACTATCACAGCCAAATCGGGCTTGGATTTCATTATCAACGACTATACAAGTTTTGGGGAAACAGGGGCACAGGCCATTCAAAACGGGTTGGGCTCCTATCATCACAATGATAGCAAAAGTAATATATGGAACTCCGATATTTTGGGAACGTATTCCACTAACATCTCGGATTTCAATTTAACCCTAAGTTTAGGGGGGAATTACCGAAATGAGTACAGTAACTATAAAAACATTTGGGGGAATAACGCCAAAGTTCCCAATTTTTATAGGATCAGTAATTATAAAAACTCGTTTTCTTCTGAAGGCATTTCAAAAAAAGGCATTTATTCTTTTTATGGCCTGGGACAATTTAGTTACGGGGGCTATTTATATATTGATGCCACCCTTAGAAACGATAATTCTTCCGCCTTACCGCCAGCAAATAATTCATATTGGTACCATTCGGAGAATATAAGCTTGTTGTTCACCAAGTTGTTTGGGATTAATTCCAACCTATTAAGCCAAGGCAAGCTTAGGGGGTCATTTGCCAAAGTGGGGAACGATACCAGTCCCTATAGGACCCAAGCAGTTTATAATATTGATCAAACCGTTACCCTACCCTATACCGTGGCTTCAATCTCAGGAAGTCTTCCCTCTTTCAATTTAAGACCTGAAACATCGGAATCGTGGGAAATTGGTGCAGATCTTGGTTTCCTTAGAAATCGGATTACATTGGATTTTACTTATTACAGGACCAATACCACGGACCAGATCATGGCAGTTCCTGTTTCTGGGACAACCGCCTACTCCTCCAAAGTGATCAATGCGGGAGAAATTGAAAATAAGGGTATTGAGGCTCAATTGAATTTGATTCCTTTTGAGTCCATGAATTTTTCATGGGACCTAGGGTTTAATTTCACAAAAAGTAACTCCAAGGTTATTACACTAAACGAAGGGTTGGAAAGTATTTCCCTTGGATCCCTCTGGACCGCTTCGGTTGAAGCAAGGCCCGGCCAAGAATTTGGTACTATTTACGGCAATGATTTTTTAAGGGATAATTTTGGAAGAAAAATAATTGGGGACGATGGCCTGGCCAAAAGGGGAGACCGTATAGCCCTGGGAAATATAAACCCGGATTGGTATGGTGGCTTTACCAATAAGATACGCTTTAAAAACTTCACTTTAAGTTCGTTGATAAGTGTACAGGCAGGCGGGGAATATTATTCCTATGGTAGAGGGTACCGTTTGTTTTTCGGAACCGATGCCCGAAGTTTGGTAGGTAGGGAAAACGGAATTATTGAGGAGGGTATTAACGAGCATACCGGTTTTGTAAACGAGTCACCAACGAGTGCAATGCTGAAGCAGTTTACTGATATATTCTCCAATGAAGTAGCCACAGATATTGTTCTAGATGCCACGAATGTAAAGCTTAGGGAGGTGGCCTTGAGTTTTGAATTACCGAAAAAAATGCTCAAAAACACCTTTATTCAATCTGCAACCTTATCTGCCGTTGGAAGAAATTTGCTATTTATTTATAATGCCGCCGGTGATATAGACCCAGAGGCAACCTATAGCAGCGGTCCCACCAGTACTGCCTTTGAGCATTCATCACTGCCCTCTACCCGAAGTTATGGAATGAACCTAAAAATCAACTTTTAAAACAGATGACTATGAAAACAATAGGTAATACAATAAGAAAAACAGTAGTTGTCGCAACAGTAGTAATGGGAATGTTGTTCCTTTCTTGCGAAGGGCATTTGGAAGACCTATACGACAATCCCAATGCCGTAACCAATATAGACGATGCGGCCTTATTTACCAAGGCGGTCAGAAGTTTATTTCAAGGGACAGCGGACAACGGCTCTTCCCACTTTGCAGGTATGCATGCCCATTATTATGTGGCAGGAAGTACATGGAGGGCACCGGACCAATATGGGGATGGCCATGACCAGGATTACAATAGTATTATGAACGATGGATATAGCGGTACAATCCGTCATATTGAAGAGGTATTGGAGCTCACCTCTTCCGCAGGTGCCAAAAACAGTGTTAGAAACGCCTTGGCCCATATTATTGCCGTATTGGGCTATGCCAGGATTACCGACGGATTTGGGGATATACCTTATATAGAAGGTGGTAAAGGCAAATCACTGGATATTATGCTTCCCAAATATGATACGCAAGAAAGTATATACAGGGACATGATCATTAGGCTGACCAGCAGTATAGACGTTTTGAAAACGGCAGACCCTGCCAAGGCATATCCCAACTCGGACCCCATTTACGATAACGATTTGGACAAATGGGCTCGATTCGCCAATAGTGTTAGGTTGCGGTTGGCTATGCGTCTGCGTTATGCAGATCCAGATCTTTCCCGATCTACAGTTGCCCAATGCTTGACCCAACCCTTGATGGAAAACCCTGAACATGATGCCTATATGATTGAAACCGAGGGTACAGGTAACCCATGGTTTACTAGAAGAACGGGGTTTCCGTCCATAAAAATGTCAACCTTTTTAATAGATCAATTACAAACCACTAACGATCCAAGATTGTCCGTGTTCGTTGGTCGGGATGCCAACGGGGAATATTCCGGTATTGTAAACGGTTTAACAGACCGGGCATTTGGAAATTCCAATTTTGCCAACTTATCGGATATGGGACTGGCCCTGTCCTCCCCGGAAAGCAAACTATATGTCATGACTGCGGCGGAAACATGGCTTTTAAGGGCCGAGGCCGCCTTGGTCTATGATAATGACCCTGTAAGGGCCAACACCCTGTATAGACAGGGCATAGCAACTTCATTGAACCAATGGGAGGTTGATGATACGGAAGTAACAGACTTTATGGCCTCGCCTACAGCGAGCTTGACAGGAGTGAATGATGAGCAGCAAATTGGTGTTCAAATGTGGTTGGCGCTAACTCCCAATTACTTCGAGGGATGGTCCCATATCCGTCGCACAGGTTACCCCGTTATACCGGTGAGAACCAGTGAAGACCTCTCTAAAGGAGTTACCAATGGTATTATGCCCAATAGGTTTATGTACTCTTCCTTTGAACTGGGAGCAAACAGCACCAACGTGCAAGAAGCTATTTCAAGACAGGGTGCAAATAAGATCGACACTAAGGTATGGTGGGATAGAGACTAAAACAATTCAATAAATACAATCAGATGAAAAATATAAAAATTTTGAGTTTACTATTAGCGACCATGATATTGGTTAATTGTAGTGAAGATGATAAACCGCAATTACCCCTTTCGGATTTTCAATTTTTGGTAGAGGGCTCTGTGGTAACCTTTAACGGAACAGTAGAAAATGCAACTTCCATAAGTTGGGATTTTGGGGACGGATCTACCAGTTCGGAGGAAGATCCGGTATATGCTTATTCCAGTCCAGGAACATACAATGTTAATATGACGGTCATTGGCGAAAATGGTACGTTCTCAGAAACCAAAACCCTAACAATTCTGCCTACACTTGATATTCTCCTTACCGGGGGACCGGCGAAACCTGAGGGCAAAACCTGGAAATTGAAAAGAGCCTATACGGCAGGAAAGGATGGTGCAGGATTAATAGAAAATAAACTTGGCCTTTTAATAGCATCCTTTGACAACCTACTGGAAGCCGTAGGGTTGGGGGCTTCCTATGAGGATTCTTTTACCTTTGTACATGACGGGACCTACAAAGTAAACAATGTTGATGGCCAAAGTCTTATGGGTATTATACATGCAAGTGCCTTTCACGGCGCCAATATTACAGCGGTTTCCGCAGATCTGGCCAACGTGCCTTTGGCCCATGTAAATTATACCCCCGTAACCGATGCCACCTGGGAGGTTGGCGAGGACGATTTTACGATAGATACCCTTTATCCTCAAGTAGGACCTGTTAGTGTCAATTTTATCGGAAAGCAACGTCTAATTTTGGGGGAATATCTGGGCTTTAAGGAAACCAGTAACATCGTTATTTTAAAGGAAATTACCGAATCAACCATGAACGTTGCACTTGGCATACATACGGAACAGGATTTTTATGACACGCCAACACTATTTTTTCATTTGACTTTGGAATCCTTATAAGTTATAAGATTATATTGTTTGAAGTGGATAGTTACCAAATAGGGATATGTAGAATAAAAATTTGACAATATCCCCAAATGAATACGTTTGGGGATGTTTATTATAGTAATTTAAGGCCCATGGACGTATTAGTAAAACAGCGCAATTTTTTTGCATCCCAAAAGACCAAGAATGTGAGCTTTCGTAAAGACACTTTAAAACGCTTGCAAAAGGAAATATTGGCCCGTGAAGATGATATTGCTGAAGCTATATACCAAGATTTTAAAAAACCAAAATTTGAGACCTTGGCAGCTGAAACGCAATTTGTTTTGGCAGAATTGAAATTAACATTAAAAAAAATCGACAATTGGGCCAGTCCTGAACGAAAATCGGGAACCTTGATAAATTGGCCATCTTCAGATTGGGTATATAAGGAGCCTTATGGTGCAGTGTTGATCATTGCTCCTTGGAATTATCCTTTTCAATTGGCATTTGCTCCCATGATCGCGGCTATTGCGGCAGGAAATACGGTGGTGGTAAAACCTTCCGAGGTTACATCGCATACGGCATCGATCATTTCAGAAATTATCAATGTAGTCTTTGTACCGGAACATGTCACCGTTGTTGAGGGGGGGGTGGAAGTATCCCAACAGCTTTTGGCCGAAAAATGGGACTACATTTTTTTTACGGGTAGTACCCGAGTAGGGCGAATAGTGTATGAAGCGGCCGCAAAACACCTAACCCCGGTAACCTTGGAACTGGGCGGTAAGAATCCCACTATAGTAGATGAAACGGCATCTATAAACTTGGCCGCTAAACGAATTGTTTGGGGCAAATTTTTAAACGCAGGCCAAACCTGTATAGCTACAGACTATATACTTGTTCACAAAACCGTTAAAGACAGTCTGGTTATCGCTCTAAAACAAAACATTACCAAGTGCTACGGAGTGAATATAGAAAAGTCGCCGGATTTTTCGCGAACGGTCAGTAAAAGTCATTTTGAGGGTTTAAAAGATATGTTGGAGGGCCAGGAAATTCTTTTTGGCGGTAAGAGTAATGATGAAGATAATTATCTGGAACCTACATTGGTCAATGATCCCAAATTGGACAGTAAATTGATGCAGGGTGAAATTTTTGGACCCATTCTGCCCATAATAGCCTACACCAATGAAGATGATATAGAGAGGTACTTCTCCAATTATGGAAAACCCTTGGCCACTTATGTATTCTCCAACCGTAAAGCGTTCCACAAAAAAATAATCAATAGGTATAGTTTTGGAGGGGGAGCTATCAATGACACCGTAATTCAAATTACGAATAAAAATCTTCCTTTTGGAGGTGTTGGGGCAAGTGGTATAGGAGCCTATCACGGCAGAAGATCTTTCGATCTTTTTTCCCATCAAAAAGCAATAATCAAAAAAGCCAATTGGCTGGATGCACCACTAAGATACCCGCCTTATAATCTGCCCATAAAGATTGTAAAGAGAATTAAGTATATGTTTTAATCAGTTGTATGTAAGAAAAATAGTAGTTGTTTTTACTATTTATTCTTAATTGGGATTAGTTGTGCCGTTATGATACCAAGGAATAGAAAATATTAACTTTAGAGTTTTTACTTGGTATTTAGTGGAAACAAAAAAGGGAAGGCCGGCGCCATCCCTATTTCGTTTATTAGGTTTACAGTAGGTGAGCCCCCCTGAACCGTTGCAATAAATACAGACAATTTTAGGCTATCCCATTCCTATTTAAATATTACCTGAACTAAAAAAGGGAGTAGAATAATTCCACTCCCTTTTTCAATCTAACTTAAATTAATCCATTAGGTTAATAACCTGGATTTTGGGTGGTAAGTGCGTTGCCACTTTCATCTTTACCTCCAGCGTCTATTTGAGATTGAGGTATTGGCATATATTCATGCTTACCTTCAACAAAAGTAGCACCGGTTAAAAAGCCTCTGGCTATCTGTTCCTTTGCTAAATAAGTGTTTATAACTTCAGCTGCTATACCC
>CAXAVP010000259.1:0-6223 GCA_963972175.1 uncultured Arenibacter sp. | reverse complement strand
GGTTGTGATAATTAATGTTGAACAGTTAAATAAGAGTTGTAATGAAAGAGTTGTTGAAAATATATGAGAACAAGGCGCCGGAAATTGTTTTTAATTGGAAAGATTCTGAAACGGAAGCAGAGGGCTGGGCGGTGATCAATTCCTTGAGAGGTGGGGCTGCTGGTGGCGGTACCCGAATGAGGGAGGGGTTGGATATGAACGAGGTATTGTCCTTGGCCAAAACAATGGAGGTTAAGTTTACAGTGTCCGGGCCTCCGATAGGTGGAGCCAAGTCCGGGATAAATTTTGACCCCAATGACCCTAGGAAGTCAGGGGTCCTTAAAAGATGGTACCACGCTGTGGCGCCTTTGTTGAAGAGTTATTATGGTACCGGAGGGGATTTAAATGTGGATGAAATTAATGAGGTGATTCCAATAACTGAGGATGCCGGTGTATGGCACCCTCAAGAAGGGGTGTTCAACGGACACTTTAAGCCAACGGAAGCCGATAAGATCAATAGGATTGGGCAATTGAGGTTGGGGGTGGTCAAGGTGTTGGAGAGTAGTGAGTATTCACCAGCCATCACAAGGAAATTTACCGTGGCCGATATGATCACCGGTTATGGGGTAGCAGAGGCAGTAAAACATTTCTATGACATATATGGAGGTTCGGTAGCAGGTAAAAGGGTTGTCGTACAGGGGTTTGGAAATGTGGGGTCTGCCGCAGCCTTTTACTTGGCCCAAATGGGGGCAAAAGTAGTGGGGATTATTGATAGGGCAGGAGGAATTATTAAAGAGGAAGGGTATTCTTTTGAAGAAATAACCTCCTATTTTTTGAATAAAAAAGGGAATATGTTATTGGCCGATGAAATGATTCCTTTTTCTGAAGTAAATGAAAGGATATGGAAGTTGCCCGCAGAGATTTTTGTTCCCTGTGCCGCTTCCCGATTGGTGACCAAAGATCAGATTGTCCAGAAGATTGAAGCAGGGCTGGAGGTAATCAGCTGTGGGGCCAATGTGCCTTTTGCTGATAAGGAGATATTCTTTGGGCCTATTATGGAGTTCATAGATGAGCGGGTGAGTTTAATTCCCGACTTTATCTCCAACTGTGGAATGGCCCGTGTCTTTGCCTATTTTATGGAAGGAAGGGTGGCTATGGATGATGAACTGATTTTTAATGATACATCGAATACTATCAGAAATGCGATTTTAAATATTTTTAACCAAAATAATACGAAAATTAATCTCAGTAAAACAGGTTTTGAGATTGCTTTAAAACAATTAATTTAAACTAAACCGTAATATAGTAAGATGGAGAGCATTATTATTATTCTATTCGTTGCGGGTTATTTGGCAATAACCTTGGAACACAACCTTAAGATTGACAAATTAATTCCTGCCTTGGCCATGATGGCCCTTTTGTGGGCGGTTATCGCCCTGACGCATATGCCCGTTTTTGAGGTAAATGCCGAGTTGCGGGAGTTGGAAGCTTCTCATATAGATGAGATTTTGCTCCATCATCTTGGTAAGACAGCCGAAATTCTGGTGTTTCTGCTTGGCGCCATGACCATTGTGGAAATAATAGATTATTTTGATGGCTTTGCTACCATAAAGGGATTTATTAAGACCCGAAGCAAAAGAAAGTTACTGTGGTTGTTTTCTATTTTGGCATTTATACTTTCTGCTATAATAGATAACCTTACAGCAACAATTGTGTTGATAACCATCTTACAAAAGGTGATCAACGATAGAGAGTCCAGGCTGTGGTTTGCGGGGATGATCATCATTGCTGCGAATGCCGGTGGGGCCTGGTCCCCAATTGGTGATGTAACCACTACCATGTTGTGGATCGCCAACAAAGTATCAGCGGCCCAATTGGTAGAGCACGTTCTATTGCCTTCTATTGTCTGTATGGTAGTGCCTACCCTTATAGCCAGTAGGTTTAAGGCTTTTTCAGGAAACCTTGAAGGTGGTTTGGATGATGTGGAGCCAAGTAAGTCTAGATACGGTGCAACCATGTTATATCTAGGACTGGGAGCCATTATTTTTGTTCCTTTCTTTAAGACCATTACGCATTTGCCACCCTACGTTGGGATGATGCTTTCTTTGGCAGTGGTGGCTACCTTTGCAGAGATTTACAGTAAATCCAAATTTAGTATTTCCAATATAGATGGTGAAAGTGAGGAAGAATCACATCACAGTCCTGTACATAAGTCACTGTCAAAAATTGAGTTGCCCAGTATTCTTTTCTTCTTGGGGATCTTAATGGCGGTTGCCGCTCTGGAATCTTTGGGAATGTTGTTCCATTTTGCCGGCACCTTGGATGAGGTAATGCCAATGTTGGGAACTGAATCACAAGGGGAGTTGGTATCGGACTTGGTTGTATTGTTCTTAGGTGTTGGATCGGCAGTTATAGACAACGTGCCCTTAGTGGCTGCCAGTATCGGAATGTTTTCTGTAGGTATGGATGATCCAGTTTGGCACTTTATTGCGTATTCTGCTGGTACAGGAGGTAGTATGTTGATTATTGGCTCTGCTGCAGGTGTTGTGGCCATGGGGATGGAAAAAATAGATTTCTTCTGGTATTTAAAGAAAATAGCTTGGTTGGCCTTCGTAGGATTTATTGCCGGTGCCGCCGGATTTATATTAATTAGAAATTTTGTGTTAAACGGATAATTTAATCGATAAAAGACCGTTATAAAGGCAACTTTAATAGGGAAAATATATGTTATTGTTACAAGACCTAGCTCAAGAGGCGGGAATAGAAGAAATGGTGTCCGAGGAAAAGACCCTTTCTGTTATAGATTTGATAGTGAACGGAGGTACTGGAAGTATCTTGATCATTAGTGTTTTGTTTGTGATGCTCTTTGTGGCACTGTATATTTATTTCGAAAGGATTTTTGCTATAAAAGCGGCATCCCAGATAGATAGCAATTTCATGAACCAAATTCGGGATCATGTTACCAACGGTAAATTGGAAGCGGCCAAGTTATTGTGCGCCCAAACAGACTCCCCTGTTGCCAGGTTGACGGAAAAAGGAATTTCCAGGATCGGCAAGCCTCTGGATGATATTAATACGGCCATAGAAAACGCCGGTACCCTAGAGGTGTATAAGTTGGAGAAAAATGTAACGGTTCTGGCCACAGTGGCCGGGGCAGCTCCTATGATTGGTTTCTTGGGAACCGTAATTGGTATGATTTTGGCATTTCATCAAATGGCTACCAGCGGAGGGCAGGCAGAAATGGGGTCTTTGGCATCTGGTATTTATACGGCCATGACCACTACGGTTGCAGGGCTTATAGTGGGGATTATTGCCTATATTGGATATAACCACTTGGTAAACAGAACCGATAAGGTGGTGCATAAAATGGAAGCCAATGCCGTGGAATTTTTGGATTTGTTGAACGAACCGCTTTAGAAATTAACGACAGATGAAACTAAAAGGGAGAAATAAAGTTAGTCCGGATTTTAGCATGTCCTCCATGACGGACATTGTGTTCCTATTGCTGATTTTCTTTATGCTTACCGCTAACTCGCCCAATGCATTGGATTTGTTGTTGCCCAAGGCCAAAGGAAAGTCAACCAATACACAGAACGTATCGGTAAGCATTAATAAGAAGTTGGAGTATTTTGTGAATAACGAGAAAATTAACGGGAAGTACATAGAAATTGAATTAAAAAAAGCACTAAAAGGACAAGAGAAACCTACTATTATTCTTAGGGCAGAAGAAAGCGTTGCCATTAAGGAGGCTGTAAATGTTATGGATATTGCCAACAGGAATAATTACAAGGTTATTTTGGCAGTGCGACCAAATTAATGTCATTACTTAATACGAAACACGAGAAAAAATCCTTTACACTTACAACACTTCTGTTAAGTGCACTCCTGCTATTGTTGTTTTACATAGGACTTACCTATATGGACCCGCCAATAGAAAATGGTATTTCGGTTAATTTTGGTACCACGGATTTTGGCAGTGGCCGGGTGCAGCCCAAAGAGCAAATAAAATCCGAACCTGTGAACAAGCCCATAAAAGAACCCCAGGTTCAAGAGCAGCAGGTAGAGGAGGTTGTGGAACAGGTACCTGAGGAAGAGGTGGCCAAAGAGAAGCCTGCAGAAAAAGTGCTGACCCAGGACAATGAAGAGTCCATAAAAATTAAGCAACAACAGGAGGCAAAGAGAAAGGCCGAGGAAGCGGCCAAAAAAGCCAAGGCCGAGGTAGAGAGAATTGCGCGCGAGAAGAGGGAGGCCGAAGAGAATACAAGAAAAGAGCAGGAGGCCAAAAAGAACAAATTGGATCAGCTCATAGGAGGGATCAACAAATCCGAAGGGGTGACCTCTGGAGGGGAAGGTGATGATAATAGGGCCGGAGACAAAGGTAAGCCAGAGGGCGACCCTTATGCTACCAGTTATTACGGTAGCCCTGGTTCAGGAAGTGGTACCGGTGGTTATGGTCTAAATGGGCGATCCTTGGTGAAT
Source organism: uncultured Arenibacter sp. (assembly GCA_963972175.1). GTDB lineage: Bacteria > Bacteroidota > Bacteroidia > Flavobacteriales > Flavobacteriaceae > Arenibacter. The sequence continues at coordinate 1,765 of CAXAVP010000259.1, read as the reverse complement.
AAGGGGAAGGTGCCCCAGGAATGTAATGAGGAAGGCAGAGTGGTAGTGAAAATTGTAGTAGATCGTAATGGTAGGGTAGTAAGTGCTACCCCAGGAGTAAAAGGAACTACCAACAATCATCCGTGTCTGTTGAAACCTGCCAAGGAAACCGCCTATAAGCATCAATGGAACTTGGATTCCAACGCTCCCAGTCAGCAAGTAGGTTTTGTGGTGGTTAATTTTAAATTGGGAGAGTAAGACAATTTTGATTATTTCTGTTTTTGATTACTTCATTTAAGACTTCTTAGATCTATCTAGAGGTATTGTTAGCCTATTTTTTATTAATTATATTCTACCTATCAAATGACCTATCAGGAGACTTTGGCATGGATGTTTGCCCAATTGCCCATATACCAACAAAAAGGAAAATCTGCATACAAGGGCAAATTGGATAACATTATAGTTCTTTCTGCCTATCTGGGGCATCCAGAAAGAAAGTTTAAGAGTATCCATGTTGCAGGGACCAATGGCAAGGGGTCTAGCAGTCATATGTTAGCCTCCGTTCTACAGGAGGCCGGTTATAAAGTAGGGTTGTACACTTCCCCCCACTTAAAGGATTTTAGGGAGCGTATAAGGATTAATGGGGTCCCGGTAAAAGAAGATTTTGTAGTTGATTTTATCAAGGACAATAAAGTTTTTTTTGAGGCCCATGACCTTTCTTTTTTTGAAATGACCGTAGGTATGGCCTTTTCTTATTTTGAGAAGGAAAAAGTGGATATAGCTATTGTGGAAGTTGGATTGGGAGGTCGCTTGGATTCTACCAATATTATTGAGCCAGAAGTTTCCTTGATCACCAATATAGGTTATGACCATGTAGAAATGTTAGGGGATACTATAGAAAAAATAGCCTTTGAGAAAGCCGGTATTATCAAGCCAGGGGTGCCTGTGGTAATCAGTGAACTGCAAGAGGAGACAGCGCTGGTTTTTAATACAGTGGCCAAAGAAAGAAAGTCTAAAATAATATTTGCAGGGGAAGTGATCCCTGGAACCTATAAAACGTCCTTATTGGGGAGTTATCAGGCCAAAAATGTTAAAGGTGTGGTGGCAGCAATTAAGGAATTGAGAGATTTTGAGGTTAGTGATCTCCATATAGCCAAGGGGCTTTTAAATGTTACTGTCAATACCGGATTGCTTGGAAGATGGCAACATTTAGGGGAGAACCCTACCGTGGTTTGTGATACCGCTCACAATACCGAAGGTCTTATGTTGGTCTTAGGTCAAATTAAGGAACAGGAGTATGACTGTCTTCATATGGTAATAGGTTTTGTAAAAGACAAAAGCCTTGATCAAATTTTACCTCTATTCCCCAAAGAAGCCCATTATTATTTCTGCAAACCAGATATTTTAAGAGGTTTGGATGCTGAGGTGTTAAAAAGTAAAGCGGCAGGGTTTGGATTGAAGGGTGAGGTGTATACGTCTGTGAATGAAGGGTATAGAATGGCTTTGAAAAATGCAAAAAAAACAGATTTCGTCTTTATAGGAGGGAGTACTTTTGTTGTTGCAGAAATAGTTTAATTTTTTTTGATTTTTCTTTTGTGAAATTTAAAAACTATTCTATATTTGCACTCGCTTCTGGGAAACGAAAGAAGCAAATTGAAATACAAGTTTAAGAGGGCTCTTAGCTCAGTTGGTTTAGAGCACCTGCCTTACAAGCAGGGGGTCACTGGTTCGAATCCAGTAGGGCCCACAGTAACAAAGACAAGGCTTCCAAGATATTGGAGGCCTT
>CAXAVP010000258.1:0-6250 GCA_963972175.1 uncultured Arenibacter sp. | reverse complement strand
GGAACACTTCCGCTTAGACCGTTATTCGAAAGCAAGAGCACCCTGAGTTTTTTGACCTTTCCCAAACTCTCCGGCAGTTCTCCTGTAAGACTATTATCGAACATATCCAATACCGCAAGTCTTTGCAACTCCCCTATGTTTTCCGGGATACTACCGGATATCTTGTTTTTGCCAAGTCTTAAAACAACCAAATTCTTCATAGAAGTAACAGCTTCTGGCAGGGTTCCACTAATTTTATTAAGGGCAAGGTTCAACACCCGTAAATGCTTTAGGCTCCCTATGGATGCAGGCAGACTCCCTTTGAGGTTATTTCCCATTAAATCTATGGAAACCACCTTATCCCCCTCTACGGTAACTCCTTCCCAGTTGGCAACAGGAGCACTAAGGTTCCAGTTTTTGAACCAAGAATCACCTTGTGTACTGGTGTATATGTCTATAAGCGCCTTTTTTTCCTGATCTGATATTTGACCGGACAAAAATTGTGCTACAAAAACAAACAGCAGTAAGATGCTTTTTTTCATCATTTTGTACATTGACCACTTAGCGGCTTAAAGAATTACCTTACAAAATAAGATTATAGTAAGGTAAACCGCAAAAAAACTCGACAAAATGCCACCATATGTACGGTTTTTGTGGTGTAGGCGCTAAAAGTTGTGGTGTACGAAACCTACAATACGGCCATAGTTTAACTATTAGGCAAATTCCTCCAACTCCAAGGTGATTTTTTCCCAGGTTTTCATAAGGGTTTCCAGCTCTTTTTTCTTGTTCTGGTACTTGTCAAAAAAATTGGGCTCAGCTATGGTCTTATCATAATTCATTAGCAAATCCTGATCAATACGCGCAATTTCCTTTTCCAACTTGGCGATATTATTTTCAGCGTTGCTGAGCTTATTTTTGAGGGATTTTATCTTTTTTTGATCCTCAAAAACCACATGCTTTTCCTGAGGTTTATCTTTCTTCTGTGACGGGGCATTTTTCTTCTCAATGGCCCTGAAATCCTCCACCTTGCGTTGTTCCAAATAAAAATCAATATCCCCCAGATACTCCTTAATATTACCATCCCTAAACTCATACACCTTATTGGTAAGCCCTTGCAGGAAATCCCTATCGTGACTCACTAAAATTAGGGTGCCGTCAAAATTCTGCAAAGCTTGCTTAAGGACGTTTTTGGATTTGATATCCAAATGGTTGGTTGGCTCATCCATTACCAAAACATTAAAGGGCTGCAAAAGCATTTTAGCCAAGGCCAAACGGTTTCTTTCCCCTCCCGAAAGGACTTTCACATATTTATCTACCTCATCGCCCCTAAACAGGAAAGAGCCCAATATATCCCTTACCTTGCTCCTATTCTTTTCATTGGCAGCATCAATCATGGTATCCAGTATAGTCTTATTGCCATCCAAGTATTCCGCCTGGTTCTGTGCAAAATATCCTATCTGCACATTATGTCCTAGCTTAAGGTGACCCTTATGATCCAGCTCCCCGACCATGATTTTTGCCAAGGTAGATTTACCTTGGCCATTTTGACCAACAAAGGCAGTTTTGGAATCCCTTTCAATTAAAAGGTCTATCCCTTTAAGCACATGGTTGTCCCCATAGCTCTTTTCCAAGCCTTCCATTTCCGCTACCACCTTTCCGGGAGTAACCGAGACCTGAAACCTTAAATTCATCACACTGTTATCGTCTTCATCCACTTCAATACGCTCCATCTTATCGAGCTTTTTTATAAGGGACTGGGCCATAGAGGCCTTGGTAGACTTTGCCCTGAATTTCTCTATTAGTCGCTCTGCCTGTTGTATTTCCTTTTCTTGGTTCTTTTGAGCGTTTAACTGCTGTTGCTTTATCTCATTTCGAAGTACCAAATATTGGGTGTAAGGCTTATTATAATCGTAGATCCTACCAAGGGAAATCTCAATGGTACGATTGGTTACATTATCTAAAAACATCTTGTCGTGAGACACTATCATTACCCCTCCACTATAATTTTTTAGAAAATTTTCTAGCCAAATAATGGATTCTATGTCCAAGTGGTTGGTTGGCTCATCAAGCAAAAGCACGTCATTACTCTGCAACAAAAGTTTTGCCAACTCTATCCGCATCCTCCATCCTCCGGAAAAGGTTTCGGTTTTACGATCAAAATCCTCCCGTTTAAAACCAAGACCCAACAATACTTTTTCGGTTTCCCCTTGGTAATTATAGCCTCCTAGGATTTCGTAGTGATGCGTAACATCGTTCAAATCAATGATAAGCTGATTGTACCCTTCACTTTCGTAGTCTGTACGTTCTGCTAACTGATGGTTGATCTCATCCAACCTTAGCTCCAACCCTTTTATTTCCTCAAAGGCCTGTTGGGCCTCCTCCAGCACGGTCCTGCCTAAATCAAAATCAATATCCTGGCGCAAGAACCCCATCTTAAGATCCTTATCACTTGCTATAGTCCCAGAATCTATTGGCATATCTTTGGCCAAGATCTTTAAAAGGGTAGATTTTCCTGCCCCATTTTTACCAATAAGACCAACACGATCCCCGGAGTTTAATCTAAAGGATATTTCTTCAAACAAATATTCCCCTCCAAAGGAAACAGAAAGGTTGTGGATATTGAGCATAATAAGTGACTAATGTTACAAGGATTAATTAAGTAAAAATGTACTTTTACATAAACTTTTGCAAATGTTAAAAAAAGGAAGCAAACTCTACAGCATTTTAACAGGAACTTGTCCTAAATGCCAAGAAGAGAGTATGTACAAGGACAAGAACCCTTATCATTTGGGAAATATATTTAAAATGAACGAGCGTTGCTCCTCTTGCGGAACCAAGTACAAAATTGAACCTTCCTTTTTTTACGGAGCTATGTACGTAAGTTATGGGGTTGGGGTTGCCTTTGCCGTTGGCACTTTCATTATTGCCTTTTTGATGTTCAAGGCTACGCTGATCCAGTCATTTATTGCCATAATTGCCACCTTGATCGTTTTTATGCCGTTTATTATTAGGGTTTCCAGAAACATCTGGATCAATTTCTTTATAAAATACGACCCCAAAGCCGCCAAGATTAATTCCTAAAATGCTTAGCCGTAAAACGCGCTAGGTCCATTTCCGGATCCATTGTTTGGTTGTTTTCTATAAAATTATACAACTTCTTGGACACCGTAGGAGCTATTATAACCCCTCTGGAACCAAGCCCATTCAACAAATACATATTGCCTTGAGCAGGATGCCTTCCTACTATCGGCCTTCTATCGCTTACCGTTGGCCTTATGCCAGCCACATGGTTTACCACCTTATAGGGGCATTTTAAAAAACTATCCAGTTTTTCCAATAACTCCTTCTTTGATTCCTGGGTTGGCAGATTTGTTTTATCCTTCCATTTATAGGTGGCCCCTATTCTGTACAAATCATCTCCTAAAGGAATAATAAAGACCGAAGATTTTATAACTTTTTCTTCTTTTAATGCCGGAGCCTCTATGGTTAACAATTCCCCCTTGGTACCATTGAGCGGCAAATAATTGAAATAGGGATTATTTTTCATTCCAAATCCCGTTGCAAAGACGATATTTTTTGCCCTTAGCCCCTTGTATTCCACATGTTCGTCACTTAGTTCCAGAGCTTCGTGATGAAACGTTTCCTGGATTAATAAATCCCGCTGTTGCAGGTAGGTCTTGTAGTGAGACAATAAGGTAGCGGTATCTACCCTTCCTGTATATAAAACTTCTCCGTAACCAAATGTCGACTCAATGTGCGGATTGTTATATGTACTGATCTTGGGCGCCAAAAAATATCCCAAGCCGGCTTTGTCCCTTGCCTCAAACCATAGGTTTTGTTCGTTTATATTGGCAAAACGCCTTAGAATTGGGATTTTATAGTCCAATTTAACCTGCAGTTTTTGCTCTAGGCCTTTATAAAAGGGCATGGCCGCTGTTAGCTGTTCCTTGGCATTCCAGGCCAAGGTAAACCTTTTTAGGATCACCGGATTGTACAAGCCTCCGGCCACCACGGAAGAGGTTTGGGAGTCATCGCTAATTACCTCAAACGACTTGTTGTTCTGTTCCAATACCTCACAAAAGGAAATTCCGGCCAAACCCAAGCCTACGATTATATAATCTACCATGCCGTAAAAGTAGAGAAGGAATTTTAAATCTTCGTACAATTTAAGGCATTAATCATTTGCCTGCCCTACGGTCTCTTTCAATAGTAGCCTTCACCGCCAATGAAAATTATAGTTATTTAAAAAAAGTACTAAAAATAAGAAGCGCCACATCAAACGATGTGGCGCATATTCTTACAATTGAATTGGAATTTTATTTTGGCTAGTAAGCCCACATATCCTGTTCCCTATCTCTGATAGTTTCCTTAATACGTTTGGCCTCCAACAACTGGAACAAGGCATTGTCCGCTATGTAATCCTTCACTTCACGGTCTCCGTGAACATTGTCCTCTTTATAAATTGTAGCGTTGAACCTTCTCGCATTCAACAACATATCAAAAGATATTGGCTGTGCTGAATTCCGTTGGTTAAACACCTTTGCGTCATGCAGTATTTGCCTGGCACTTGGGTACCAAACCCAAAACAAAGGAACTTTTGCCTCGGCCAAATCCATAGACTCATCATCTATAAAGTTCACATCCGGAGCAACCGGGGCAATACCCAATAATCGGTATTTTAATTCCCCTTGTCTTTTGTCGAAATACCAGATACCTTTTATTAGGTACTCCTCCAAATCGGCAGCGGTAATATTTCTTTTATTAATATATTCTGGAGAAATAGGTTCTCCAGCATTATATTGCTCGTATCCGTAATCTGTAGTATCTACTTTTTGCAATGTAGCCTCTAAATCACTGAATTTTCTTTTTTCAGTAAAATAAGAATCCACATACACATCTGTTAGGTTACCATTTTTTATATTCTTGATCAACACATCGTACAAGGACCTTCTATCAGGACCTATATCAATGGTATCAAGCGGATAATACAGCGGGAAATTAACACGCTCGTCCAAGTCTATTACCTCCCAAACAGTTTTGGACCAGAGAATATCCCTATCGTCCACATAACCATAAGGCAAAGGGGCGTCATTATCTTTCTCGATCTGTGCCTCGGTCTTTTTCCCTATCTCTTCCGGTTTTTTGGCATTTAAAATATTTGCCTGAGCGGAAATAGATAGCGGCAAAAGAACAACCGCTCCCATTACTAAAACATTTTTCCAATTCATTTGTTTACTAATTTTTTATTTGTACTCAACCTGACTGCTTTCAGGAGGAATCGACTATGGCAGATAAGATGTATCTGCCATGACGATGTCCTAATATAATTTTTATTAGTTTGTTATCTCCACAACAACCGGAGATACCTTTTTAAGCTTATAGCTTTTGTTGTTTGTTATGTAGGCTTCAATATCAAATATTTGAACTGCATCCCCACGTTTCGCTCTTTTTAAGGCCGATTTTGCCCTAGCATCCAATTTGTTTCCTTTAACACTCACCGTTGGCTGTCCTGGCACTTTTAATTTAAATCCGCTAACCGCAAGGTTTAGGTCAAAATCAAAGTCTTCCAATAAAGCTCCGATGGTAGAGATAGCCAAGTTGTTTTTACCCATTTTGGCACTACCGGATTCACCTCTTACAGAACCTGAAGGTCTTGGAATATCCTTAATCCTAAACTCGGAAGAAGTCTTGATCATCTGACCATCTGGCAACTTACCAGAAGCCGTAATGGAAACTGTTCTTCCTTTTCCAGGATTCATAATGTATTTACTACCACTCTGTTTTTTAAGTCCAACTGCAGACGCATTAACATTGTTGTCCGGAATACCTGGTATGGAAATCGTAATTGGGTTGGCTACCCCACGATATACCACGTTCATTTTGTCTGCCGAGATTACCGCCGCATTAGGCTTGGTAATGGTTGCAAAAGATTGGGAAACCTTAACAGGTATCTCCTCTCCATCTTGCATAAAGATCAGCTCTCCTTCAATCTTATGATCTCCGGCACTACCGGCATTCACCGTTAGCCTCACTTTTCCATCTTCGATAACATAATCCGAACCTTCGTTCAATTTTCTGCCATCCAAGGTTAAGTTAACCTGATTTGGCTTGGTACTGTCATCCTTACGGCCCAATACAATATTACCGGAAAACTTCTCACCCGCATAAAAGGCCGACTTTTCCTGCTCCAATAAAGTTGTGTAGTTGGTCATGGAGACTTCACTGCTCAACTGTCCTTGCAACATGGCTTTCAAGGCATCTTCCTCAGTAG
>CAXAVP010000257.1:0-6280 GCA_963972175.1 uncultured Arenibacter sp. | reverse complement strand
CAACTACATTTATGATGATAAGTATATTTTAGAAGGCAACTTACGCTACGATGGTAGTTCGCGGTTTCCAAGTACTGATCGTTGGGCACTGAACCCTTCCTTTTCTGCATCTTGGGTAGTATCCAACGAAAATTTTCTTAATCAAAGTTCTCTGATCAGTCTTCTAAAATTTAGGGGTTCATGGGGCACGTTAGGGAATCAGGATGTAGGTCCATATCCCTATATCGCTAGTTTGGGAAGCGGTATTACAAGTGCAATATTGGATGGGAAGCAACCAACCGCTGTATATGGCCCAGGTCTGGTTTCTCCAAGCTTAACTTGGGAAACCGTTAAAACCATCAATGGTGGAATAGATCTTGGGTTTATGGCCAACAAGCTTACGATGAGTTTCGATTATTATAATCGTTATACCCTGGATATGTTAACGACCGGTAAGCAGTTGCCAGAAGTTTTGGGTACGGGTGTACCTGTGGAGAATGCTGCAGATTTGGTTACAAAAGGTTGGGAATTGGCATTAGGCTGGAAAGACAGGTTAATTGTCGGGAAAAAGGATTTTAATTACAGCCTTAATTTTAATTTGAGTGACAGTCGGGCTTACATTGAAAAATTTGATAACCCTACGGGTGATTTAGATCAATATTACGTGGGTCGGGAAATAGGTGAAATATGGGGCTTTGTGACCCATCCCAACGGTTTTTATCAAACTCAGGAAGAGATAGATTTTGGTCCGGATATATCAAGAGTTTCTTCTTATCCCAGCACGCGTCCAGTATTACCTGGTGACGTTAGGTTTACAGACTTGAATGGAGATAATGAAATAAGTTGGGAGGAGAAGACTTTGGACAAACATGGAGATTTGAAGGTTATAGGAAACTCTAGAGATCGGTATACTTTTGGCCTAGATTTTAACGCTAATTGGAACAATTTTGATCTGCGGGCATTTTTTCAAGGAGTAGGAAAAAAGGACTACTATCCTTCTGGTTCTAGTGCTAGAAATTATTTTTGGTCGGCATTTGCTTTTCCTTGGGCAAGTATTACGGAGGAAAACTTTTATAACCATTGGACACCGGAAAACAGAAATGCTTTTTTTCCGAGATTAAAGGCCTACGTAGCGGAAAATGCCGGTTCTAGTTATGGTGCCGCAGAAGTATCATTGACCCAGACACGTTGGATGCAGGATGCTTCATATATCCGAATGAAGAACATTACTATAGGTTATACCATCCCTTCCGATACTATGAATAAAATTGGAGTTGATAATTTGAGGTTATACATAAGTGGAGAGAATTTATTTGAAATCACTAAACTCTATAAGTATTTAGATCCGGAAAATTTGGAAGGATATGGATATCCATTCCAACGAACATACTCATTAGGGTTGTCATTAACTTTTTAAAAACAAAGCAATGAATAAAAATATATTAATTCTAATTATAACAGTTGTATTATCAATAGGTTGTGAAAAGGACTTTTTGGAAAGAGTACCTCAAACAGATTTGTCCCAAGCAGGTTTCTTTAAAACTGTTAAGGATCTAGAGACTTATACTAATGGGTTTTACGACTATTTAGGTGCAAGTGATAGAGATTTAAGTACCGATGACCAAACCCGATATTCCGAGGGTGATGCACTTAATACTAAATTAAAGGGTTTTTTAAACCCAGAAAGCTCTGGTGGATGGAACTGGGGAGAATTGCGGAACATCAATTATTTCTTAGAAAATTATGATAGAGTTGAAGGTGAAGAATCGGATATCAATCATTTTGTTGGCATAGCGCGTTATTCAAGAGCAAGATTTTACATTAATAAGATTCAAAGATTTGGAAAGGCACCATGGTATGATCAAACATTAGGTACAAATGATGAAGAGCTTTTGTATAAAGGACATGATTCCAGGGAATTTGTAGTTGGGAAAATTATGGAGGACCTTGAATTTGCATCCCAGCACGTGAAAGCAGATCAACCAAAGGCTCGAATTTCTAAATGGGCCGTTTTATCCGAAATATCAAGATTTGCCTTATATGAAGGTACTTTTAGAAAGTATCATACCGATTTGGGTCTGAACGATGCCAATACCTTTTTTACAAAATCTTCAGAAGCCAGTGAGGAAATAATGGGTAGTGGCAAGTTTAGCCTGTATAATACAGGTAAACCCATGGAGGATTATAATAACTTGTTTAAATCTGAGGACTTAAGTTCAAACCCAGAAGTCATTTTACAACTCGATTTTGACAAAACCCTCGGTAGAACACATGGGGTAGTAGTATATTTTTATTGGGGATTAAGTAAAAATCTTGCGGACAGTTATTTAATGGAAGATGGATCGAGATTTACAGATATTCCGGATTATGATAAAAAAGGTTTTGTGGAAGTATTTGAAAACCGTGATCCACGTATGGCCCAAACATTCATGGCACCTGGCTATGTTTTTCCAAACGAGGAGAACCCATATCTGGTGGTGGCAACATACGGAGGGTATACTCAACAAAAATTCTTACATGACGATAAGGATAATTCACAGTGGGAAGCTCCTACCGATATGGCTATGTACCGTTATGCCGAAATATTGTTAAACCATGCGGAGGCCAAAGCTGAATTAGGATCCTTGACACAAGCAGATATAAATGCAACTATTAACGCTATTAGGACAAGAGTGGAAATGCCGGGAATGAATATGGCAAGTGCCAATAATAACCCCGATCCCATTCAGGAAGCTCAATATCCAAATGTTAGTGGCCCAAACAAAGGCGTAATCTTGGAAATTAGAAGGGAGCGTAGAGTAGAGTTGGCCTGCGAAGGATTTAGGGAAACGGATATGTATAGATGGAAAAATGGAATAACATTGGCACAGCCCCAAGTAGGTATGTATGTTCCTGGTTTTGGGGGGGTAGATGTTACTGGAGATGGAATCGAGGACATTGCCATTTTAAATTCCCCATCTGAAACCGGGCCAATTGACACCTTGCCCAATAAAGATGCCTTAATTAAATATTATATTAGCGATGGTGCTTTTTATCTTACAGAAGGTGATAAAGGATTTATTGCCATGTCTGGAGATATTGTACAGCCAAAGTCTTTCCCGGAACCTAAATATTATTATTCCCCGGTACCACAAAGTGCCACTGTTGTAAATCCTAATTTAACCCAACCACCTGGATGGTAATGATGAGGGTAATTCACAAATAAGCTATTATCAAGTTTAATTTAGTTGGCAGCCAAAATGCCTCTGGTATAACGATTAAAAATTTAAAACATGGAGAATAATAAAATATTAGGGAAAAATATATCCTTATTAATTAATATATGTCTACTACCTTTTATAGGTTTGGTGCTCTTTTCCTGCCATAAAGACGATGAGCCTGTCGGCCCTGAAGGCCCTGATACTAGAATTGAAGGGAAGGATTTGGTTCTTGTATTACATGATAACCCAAAAACGAAGGCAGCCTATACGGATGAAGAACTGGCAGAGTTGACCTATGATCCTTACAAAGAAGAGTTTTATACCACTTCGCAAACTGTTAAAAATGTAATATGGCTGCAACAACGGCCAGAGAAAGTCGAAATTTTTAAAGAAGGAACTGACGAATTGGTTTTTTTGTTAGAAACCTTTACTAGGGATGATAGACCTGATCTGGCCAGTTATAAAGAGGGATACGGATATTCGGGTAAGTGGACTACATCCATTGATAACCTTGGTATTGAAATAGATCAATCAGCTACCTATCTATTAAAAGTTACTTATTATGACGCCGGAATTGATGGGTTTAAAACACCATCCGCTAGGGAGACAACTTTTACAATCCACCATTATGATGATGGTAGTGGTGGGATAGATTTATCCGAATCATTGGTCGGTTTTTGGAGGTTTAATGACCCAACAAATTTGGGACGGGCTACTAGAGGAAACGATTTGGTAATTGGTGGAGATGCGGAAGTTTCTGCTGTGGAAGGCGTTAATGCCGGTGATGGTGCTTCGCAAATAGGTTTGGGAAGCTGGTATGAGGTGAATCACGGTATGTCAGCCACTGGGGGTTCAAATGTCAATGCATATACATTGATCTTTGATATAAATGTACATGGATCGTCAGCGGGTAATTATGTAAATTTATTACAGAACTTAACTGACAATAGTGCCGATGGTGCTGTTTATATACACCCCAACCTTGGTTTCTGGTTCAACGGTGGACCTGGTGGTCACGAGGCTGGAACAATTGTGGCGGATACTTGGCATAGAATTGTCATTTCCGTTGATGCTCCAACGATTACATTCTTCGTGGATGGTATAGAAATTTATACTGCTGATATTGCCACGGTCGACGGTACTTTCTCCTTGGATCCTTCCAAATTTTTATTGTTCGCGGATAATGGGGGAGAGGATTATCCTATAAAAATATCCGAACTTATGCTGTTTAATACTGCTTTTTTGGGTTCGCAAATTCAGACTTTGCCCGCTGTAGGAACACCTGCAGTGGATGATATCTCCACTTCTTTGGTGGGTAGATGGAAATTTGATAATGCTGCAAATTTATTGGAGGCACATTTAGGAAAGAATCTTTCTCTTGGTGGAGCCGCTTCACAAAGTTTTGTAAATGGGGTAAATGAAGAGGATGGTGCAGCACATTTGACTATAGGGACCTGGTATAATGTGGATCACGGTATGGCCCCAAGTGGTGGTTCTAATATAAATGATTACACTATGATTTGGGATATTAAGGTTTCAGAGGCGGATTTGGGCAAATACATTTGCCTATTACAGTACAATACCGCGAATGATTCTGATGGAGCTGTGTATATTCACCCCAATGCCGGTTTCTGGTTTAATGGGGGCCCAGGCGGACATGCTCCAGGTACTATCAAGGCGGATACTTGGCACAGAATTGTATTATCCGTTAGTGCTCCGGAAGTAGTTTTTTATGTAGATGGGGTGGAGATATATAAAAACGAATCTCTTGCTATTGCTGATGCACAGTTCTCATTAGACCCGACTAAATTTATAATTCTAGGGGAGAACAGCAGTAATGATGGTAATGGTGAGGATAATCCTATTTCAATATCTGATTTTATGTTATTTAATAAGGCCATGACATCTGATCAAATTGTGAAATTGCCATTAATTGGTAAATCGGTTTTTTGATTTTCCAATTATCAGGTATTTGGTGTCCAAGGACAATTTGGACGGATTGTAAACGAGTAATTAGTAGAGTTGTTAGTTAGTTTAGTTTTGTTAAAAGTCCGGTTATCCTTAATCGGTTATGCCGGACTTTTTTTAATGGATTGATAAAATAAATTAATAATGTTGAATGTCAAATTAATATTGCCGGTTTTGTTATTGGCTATTCATGGTTTTGCCCAAAAAAGTAAAGTCGAAAATATAATCATGATCTCTGTAGATGGCCTCCGTTGGCAAGAGGTTTTCCAAGGGGCCGATTCTCTACTGGTCACTGATAAAACATATTGGGCTGAAACAGCTCATGAAAGACGCAAAAAATTGATGCCATTTTTCTGGGAAACTATCGCGAAAAAAGGACAGCTTTATGGGAATCGTGATTTAGGAAACAAAGTTAACCTCAAAAATGAATATTGGTTTTCTTATCCCGGTAGAAGCGAGACATTATGTGGTTATTACGACCCTAAAGTGGATTCAAATGGATATCCCAATAACCCGAATGAAAACGTATTAGAGTTCTTAAATACCCAAAAGACATATAAGGGAAAAGTTGTGACCTTTGCATCATGGAATGCTTTGGGTAGGATATTGAACCGTGAACGCAATGGGATGCTGGTAAACCTTCCGGAGGAAAATGTAGAAGGTCCTAGTTTAACCGATGCTCAAAAGTTGGCCAACGAACTTCAGCATCTTGTTCCTGAATATTTTGGGGATTGTAGGCCTGACGCGCTTACCTTTGGCCTGGCCAAGGCCTATTTAGAGGCACAACACCCCAAAGTTTTGCATATCGATTTTGCGGATACCGATAATTATGGCCATTCCGGAGACTACGGTCGTTATTTAAATGCCGCACATTTAGTTGACAAAATGATTGCTAATTTGTGGGAAACCATAGAAAACCATCCTAAATACAAAGGAAAAACAGCTGTGTTGGTTTACCCAGATCACGGAAGGGGAGTAAAAGAAAAATGGACTGGCCACGGAACAGGGGCACCCATGTCAGATGAAACTTGGTTAGTGGCTTTAGGACCTGATATGCCTGTATTGGGGGAGGTGTCCAGAACAGACCAAATTTATCAGGATCAAATTGCGCAAACCGTAGCTAAATTGTTAGG
>CAXAVP010000256.1:0-6298 GCA_963972175.1 uncultured Arenibacter sp. | reverse complement strand
TTAATGCCATGCTCTCCTTTAACAACGATTTTGAACTGGGGGCCAGCTATAGGACCGATTCGGCCTTTGCCGGACTGGTAAATCTAAGTCTTCAAAAGCGCCTCACCTTGGGCTTTGCCTATGAGGTGAGTACCAGGAGTGAACTGGCCAGTGCCAAGAACACCAATGAGCTGTTCCTGAGGTTTGTTTTTTAAAAACAACGAGGAAATACAGAAAGAACAATGTAACAACGAATGTGGTGCCCTAGGGCACCACATTTTTTTAGTATATGGCATTCAAATAAATGAAATATGATGGATCCTAGTCAATTCAAAGTAAGTTTCAAAATTCTAATTTCGTCTATTTTTCTGTTGGCCATTCCACTTTATACCGTATCACTATAAGCTCTCCGAAGCAACCGTGTTGACCCAACATTTTCCCTTGCTACTCAAAGAACATGCTATTTTTTATTGAAAGTAAACGGATTGGTTATATTATTAGGGGCATACTGTACCCCTTAGTCCGAATGAAAGTTGAAGCCATTGCGGGTAGCCGTAGTCCTAGATGTATCCTGCCAGGTTTTCTTTACGGAGCTTTTGAAAGTCAAATCTGGCTTAACGCCCAGTCCATTATTTTTCTGATGGGAGGGTACAGGACCCTTACCAGGTAGTTCCGTTGATCACCAGCACGAATATATGTATTAATTGAGACCCATTTATTTCCCCTTGGCCCGTTTCAGGGGTAGTTGAAGTCCGTGAGTCACTGAGAGGCCATTTGGGACGGATTTGGGGTACAATGCCTTCAATCATTGTTTTGATATTTTGAGATCTTGCTGCAATATTACCTCAATACTTAAGGAGTTTGTACCCTTTACAGATGTTCGTTCAATTTTGAATGGGCGGTATAATTAAACATGCAGTTATTCTTTTTACAATTGCCAAAATATTTTTCTTAAGGTTAATTAGGTACATGGCTTTCTTTGAATTTTGTGTTTAATTTACCTATTAGTAGAATGTTCAGTGTTATTTTTCAAGCCTGTCCATCATTTAAATTCATTATTATAGATTACAGAAAGAATATGGTAAGACAACAATTAAGGTATTATATAAGTATTCATCAAAATTGTTTTTATATTTAAAATGCGTTATGTTAAAGCGCATTTGAATGTTTATGAAAGCAGTAATTGATATCTTACAGAGAGAAGTTCCTTATCTGAATTCTTCTAGGAACAAGGCGCTGCTCGTCGCTTTTTTAGCTGTATTTACTTTAATTTTTTTAGTTGTCTATAACCCTTTCAATATGATAGAATGGGGCGGCAGTATTTTAGGCTATGTTGGGATTGGTACGGTTGTTATGCTGGTAAGCCAATTTCCGTTGCGTAACATTTTGGGAGTCAGAAAATTTAGGCTGTATCATTTATTCATTTGGATAATTGGAGAATTATTTGTGATTACCTTCTTTGTTTATCTTGTTTATGGTCCTCTATTCCCAACGTTTAAAGAACGGGTCCATGAATATCTTGAGACGCTTAAATTCGTATGTTTAATAATTATAGGACCTTACTTCTTGTTTGTTTGGTTTTTGGCTTATAGACATAAGCTTTCCAATTATCAGGACGTAGCTCGCTACAATGCTTCGATCGACCCGGGAATTGACAATAAACTCCTGACCATTATCGCAGAGAATAACAAGACGGTTTTGGCAATTAATTCAAATCATTTGCTTTTTGTGAGATCCTCCGGGAACTATGTGGATATCTATTATCTAAAAGGAGATATATTATCAAAGGAACTTGTACGCATGAGTCTAAAAGGAATCGAAGTAAAATTAAAAGGTTCAAGTGTACTAAGGGTACACAGATCATATATGGTCAATACGAACATGATTTCATCCTTTAAGAAAACAAGAAAAGGCTACAATATACGGGTGCAGCATGCCTCAGAAGAAATAATACCTGTATCCCTAGGTTACAAGGACCAATTTGAAGAAGCCTTGGGGCTAAATGTGCCCCATTAATCCCAAATAGGGATATTTCATCACAAAGTATTACATACTTAATAGTTAGTTGAAGCACCATTGCTAATTTGTGCCACATGGTGTATTGGGCTATACCTATAAACAAGGTAATCCTCGTTTATTCATATCTAGTTGTGGGATATAGTGGTTTTTATCTGTGACATGGACCCCGGGGGAATGGCACTTGTACAAGAACATCTATACTGTAGAAAATAATAATTAACATATGGTAAAAAGTAGGGACATTTTAAAAGCAATTCTACCCCCGGTGATTGTAGTAATCTTGGCATTGGCTTTGTTTGGGGGAGAGAAACCGGCTACCTATTATCCTGTTCCACTTTTAAAAAGTACTTGTCCTCCCGGATTTAAACTAAACAAAAACAATGAGTGCATTGCAAAAAATCTATATAATCAATACGCTACTACCAACAAGGCAGGTGTAGGGGGGTTAAAATCGGCCTTACCAGAGATCAGGGATGGTTTTTCCCCACAACAAATCGACCTGGGAAGGTATTTGTTTTTTGATCCCGCTCTTTCGGTAGACCAAACTATTTCCTGTGCAACATGCCATGATCCCAATAAAGGATTGAGCGATGGATTAGCGACTAGCATGGGAATAGATGGACAAAGATTAAAAAGAGCGGCACCTTCCCTTTATAACGTGGGCTATTTAAAAAAACTCTTCTGGGACGGTCGTGCCACAACTTTGGAGGAGCAAATGCTGGAACCCTTGTTCTCCAAAGAAGAAATGGGAAATTCACCAGGGAATTTACTAAGTACGATCAATGGAATTGAGAATTATAGAAAATTGTTTGCGGAAGCATTTCCAACTAGAAATGGGGGGCAACCCATTGAGCTACATGAAATTACCAGGTCCTTAACAGCTTTTCAATCCTCCTTGATTTCTTTAAACAGTAAGTATGATCAATATGCCCATGGCTATGACGGCGCCTTGGACAAAAATGAAATTGAAGGACTCAATATCTTTAGGTCGTTTGTGGCGCGTTGTGCAGAATGCCATACGCCACCTCTTTTTACAAATCAACAATTTGCTGTTATAGGCTCTCCAGAACCAGATGGCGTATCCTTGGATCCCGGCGCCGAAGTTCCTTTTAAGGACAAAAGCCTTAGAGGTGCCTTTAAGGTTCCAAGTCTGAGAAATATAGCCCAAACAGCCCCTTATATGCACTCGGGAAGGTTCAAAACCCTTCGAGAAACCGTCCAATTTTATACAGATGGACGGGGTCATGCCGTACCAGAAGGGGAAAATTTATTGATTCATTGGCACATTTGGGAACCCAATTTAACCGATTACGAATTGGATCGCCTTGTAGATTTTTTAAAAACCCTGACCGATGAATCCTTTAAACCAAAAGTGCCGGAGGTACTGCCTTCCGGACTACACATATCCTCTTAATGTTTAATCAATTAAAAACAAACTAAAAATGAATAAGAAATCACCTTATAAAAAAATCATTGCCTCGGTCTTACTTTTGGGTATAGGTGTATTTATTGGGAAATCATTCTATGGACCAAAAAGTGTGGAGACCGTACCCATTCCTTCCACGTTGAGGTATAGAAATGTAGGGTATACCAATGATACTACAAGAGTGGCTTCAAGTGAAGAATTTAATGGGAAGATTATTGAAGTTAAAAATGGCAGCTCTATTCAAAATGCGGTTAAAGAGTCAAAACCCGGAGACCTCATTCGGGTTTATCCCGGAACGTATTCGGAGAACGTGTACATAGATAAGGACAACATTAGCCTACAAGGAGTCGTCATCAATGGAGAATGGCCAACCTTGGATGGTAAAAAGGAAATTAATGATGCCTTCCTGTATTCTGGAAACGGAATTCTTATAGAGAATTTTAAAATCATTAATTACAAAGGCAACGGCATAATGGGGCAAGCCGGTAACAATTTTATTATACGAAACAATTGGATTATTGATACGGGTGTTTATGGAATCTTTCCACAGTATGGTAAAAATGGACTTGTGGAACATAATGTACTGAGCAAAATTGCGGATGCGGCCATTTACGTTGGAATGTGCGATAATGTTGATGTACGGCATAACGAAGTATTTGATAATGTGGCTGGTATTGAGATAGAAAACTCTAGGCACTGTTTGGTAGAGAACAATTATGCACACAATAATACGGGAGGATTGTTAGCCTTTGTGACTCCTGGCCTGCCCATAAAGACCACCTTTGATGTCATACTTCGCAATAACTTTGTGGTGAACAACAACCACGAAAATTTTGGCGCACCCGGATCTACCGTAGCTGGCATTCCACCCGGTACCGGCATATTAATAATGGCCGCCGATGACGTAATTGTAGAAAATAATATAATTACCGGAAATAACAATACGGGGATAACCATTGTTGATTTGGCTACTGGCGACCCTAAGGCCAATGATCCCAATTCTGAGGGTAATCCGGACAGGGTGGTTATTTTGGATAATATTATGTTTAACAATGGGAATGCCCCAACAGGTGAAATAAAGGCCATAATGCTTGCCCAAATGGACAGCAAGGGACCCGATATTTTTGCTTATGGAGGTGGGACTGGAAGTACTATTAGGGATAAGAACAGATACAGAACCTTTGGATTGGACCATTATGGGACGGCACAAATAACCGATACCAAGGATGTATTGACCATGATGACCCCATCTCCTGTCCCCCCAAGGTCCGTTTCCAAAGAAGAACTAGGTGAGCTTACCTATTATGGGGTCTGTGCGGGTTGTCATGCTTTTGGTACTAGGTTGATAGGTCCACCTACGGATATCATCCAGGCCATTCACAACGGCAACCCCCAAGGTATTGTAGACTATATCACAGCTCCAAAAAATTTAAGGGAAGGTTATCCGGAAATGCCTCCACAAGACTATTTATCGGATGAAGCCAAAATGGCCGTGGCCGAATATATTCTTGCTCTAAAGCCTTAAATCAAGGTCTTGCCTAAAGGATACAGTATATAATGGACTAATTAAACCACCAAATATAATCATATGAACAAACTAATTCTAATATTGGCCGTTTTGGGAAGTATTATCACGGCCAAGGCCCAAAAAACCATTTCCGGTCACGTACTGGAAAAAGATACCAATATGCCGCTTATAGGGGTAAGCGTATTGGTCAAAGGCACCCAGAAAGGGACAACAACGGATTTCGATGGGAATTACTCCTTGACAAATATCGGCAATAATGATATTCTGGAGTTCTCATATATAGGGTATTCTACCCAGGAAATATCCGTCGGAAACCAAACTACAATCAATGTTTTCATGGATATCAATGCTGAGCAGATAGACGAGGTGGTGGTTACCGCATTAAACATCCAAAGGGACAAGGAGTCTCTTGGATATTCCGTCTCCCAAGTATCTTCTGAGGAAGTCAACGTAGCTAGGGAAAATAACATCATGAACTCCCTTTCCGGAAAAGTATCGGGACTACAGATAACCCAATCCAATACCGGGGTCGATGGTTCTAGCCGAGTACTTCTTAGAGGAATCACTACTATCAATGGTAATAATAGACCATTGGTGGTGGTTGACGGTATCCCCATTAGCAATGGTTCTGGCGGGGCCGGAGGATTTGGAGGTGTAGACCGTGGCGACGCCCTTTCCAACATCAATCCCGATGACGTAGAATCTATAAGTGTACTGAAAGGGGCCGGGGCGGCTGCAGCCTATGGCTCGCTGGGTATGAACGGAGTAATTTTGATCACCACCAAGTCGGGCACTAAAAAGGACGGTGTTGGTATTTCTTTAAATTCGTCCTTTTCGTTTATTGATATCTCCCTAACCCCGGACTTTCAAAATGAGTACGGTACCGGGGCATTTGGCGACTTTGCGCCGATAAATGCCAATGGAAGACCTGTTCTTGATTACCCCTTCTCTTGGAGCTGGGGACCCAGAATGGAAGGTCAGTCCTATACCAACTGGTTGGGTCAGCAAGACACCTATTCCCCTAACCCCAAGAGGAACCCCTATAAGGAATTTTATCAGACAGGTTATACCGTGTCCAACACCTTGGCTTTTGAGGACAGCGGTGAAAAAGGATCCTTTAGATTGTCTATGACCGATGAGGATGGGCAAGGCATAGTGGGTAATAATACATTGTCCAAACAGACCCTGAGTTTGAGGGGGGGCTCCAATCTAACCGATAAATTCAGAGTGGAAGGTAAAATGACCTACATTACTTCCAAAGTCAACAATAGGCCACAATTAGCCGAAGGAAGTGGCAATACTGCACTGCAACTTTCCTTGATGCCACGCGATATACGCTTGGCAAG
>CAXAVP010000255.1:0-6331 GCA_963972175.1 uncultured Arenibacter sp. | reverse complement strand
TTTTCTGTGAGCGTATTTTTGGTCCTGTAAAGGATTACGAATGTGCCTGTGGTAAGTACAAGAGAATACGTTACCGCGGTATTGTTTGTGATCGTTGTGGGGTAGAAGTAACGGAGAAAAAAGTACGTAGGGATAGGGTAGGACACATTAATTTGGTGGTTCCTGTTGCCCATATCTGGTATTTCCGTTCGTTACCCAATAAAATCGGTTACCTTTTAGGTTTGCCTTCCAAGAAATTGGATATGATTATTTACTACGAGCGCTATGTAGTAATTCAGCCAGGTATTGCCAAAGGGCCAGATGGTGAGGAAATTCAGAAAATGGATTTCTTGAGTGAAGAGGAATACCTTAACATTATGGAGACCCTGCCACAAGAAAACCAATATTTGGAGGATACCGATCCCAATAAATTTATTGCTAAAATGGGAGCGGAGTGTCTAATCGATCTTTTAGAGCGAATAGACTTGAGCCAGTTGTCTTATGAATTAAGACACAAAGCCAATACCGAAACCTCCAAGCAACGTAAGACAGAGGCTCTTAAAAGGCTTCAGGTTGTAGAGGCATTAAGAGAATCTCAGGAAAACAGGGAAAACAAGCCAGATTGGATGATCATGAAGGTAATACCTGTAATTCCGCCAGAATTACGTCCTTTAGTTCCTTTGGATGGTGGACGTTTTGCTACTTCGGATCTTAACGATTTGTACAGAAGGGTTATTATCAGAAACAATCGTTTAAAAAGATTGGTAGAGATAAAGGCACCTGAGGTGATTCTTAGAAATGAGAAACGTATGCTTCAGGAGGCGGTAGATTCTTTATTTGACAATACACGTAAGGCATCTGCAGTTAAAACGGAATCCAACAGACCATTAAAATCACTTTCAGATTCCTTAAAAGGAAAGCAAGGACGTTTCCGTCAAAACCTTTTGGGTAAACGTGTAGATTATTCGGCTCGTTCGGTAATTGTTGTAGGACCTGAAATGAGGTTGTTCGAATGTGGATTGCCAAAAGATATGGCGGCCGAACTTTACAAGCCTTTTGTTATCCGTAAGTTGATTGAAAGGGGTATCGTAAAAACGGTGAAGTCTGCCAAGAAAATTATAGATAAGAAAGAACCCGTGGTTTGGGATATTCTTGAAAATGTATTAAAAGGACACCCTGTACTATTGAACAGGGCCCCTACACTGCATAGATTGGGTATTCAGGCATTTCAGCCAAAACTAATTGAAGGTAAGGCAATACGCTTGCACCCATTGGTTTGTACTGCATTTAACGCGGATTTTGATGGGGATCAGATGGCGGTTCACTTGCCATTGGGACCAGAGGCTATTTTGGAGGCACAGCTTCTAATGTTGGCATCGCACAATATCTTGAACCCAGCCAATGGTTCGCCTATTACCGTACCATCTCAGGATATGGTATTGGGTCTGTATTATATGACCAAGGAAAGAAAGTCTACGCCAGAGGTACCTGTTAAGGGAGAAGGGCTAACTTTCTACTCTGATGAAGAAGTGGTAATTGCCTTTAACGAAGGTAGATTGCACCTTAACGCAGGAATCAAAGTAAGGGCGAAAGATTTTAATGAGGCGGGAGAATTGGTCTATCAAATTATACCAACAACAGTAGGTAGGGTATTGTTTAATATGGTGGTGCCAGAGCAGGCAGGATATATCAATGAGGTATTGAACAAGAAGTCGCTTAGGGATATAATTGGTAATATATTAGGTGTTACCGATGTACCTACAACTGCCGATTTCTTGGATAAGATAAAGACTATGGGGTATGAATTCGCCTTTAAAGGTGGATTGTCCTTTAGTTTGGGAGATATTATTATCCCACCAGAGAAACACGAGATGATTGCCGATGCAAACGGACAGGTTGATGGTATTATGGCCAACTATAATATGGGTCTTATTACCAATAACGAACGTTACAATCAGGTGATTGATGTTTGGACCTCTACCAATGCCATGCTAACGGAATTGGCCATGAAGCGTATTCGTGAAGATCAGCAAGGATTTAACTCCGTGTATATGATGTTGGACTCTGGTGCAAGGGGTTCTAAAGAGCAGATTCGTCAGTTGACCGGTATGCGTGGATTGATGGCGAAACCAAAGAAATCTACTGCTGGAGGTGGGGAAATTATTGAAAACCCCATCCTATCCAACTTTAAGGAAGGTCTATCCATTCTTGAATACTTTATATCTACCCACGGTGCACGTAAAGGACTTGCGGATACGGCCTTGAAAACGGCAGATGCAGGTTACCTAACACGTCGTTTGGTGGATGTTTCACAGGATGTTATTATCAATATAGAAGATTGTGAAACATTAAGAGGTGTAGAGGTAGAAGCACTTAAAAAGAACGAAGAAATAGTTGAATCATTAGGAGAGCGTATTCTAGGTAGGGTATCCCTTAATGATGTATATGATCCAATTTCCCAAGAATTGCTGCTAACTGCAGGTCAGGAGATTATGGAATCTGATGTTAAGAAGATAGAAGCATCACCTGTAGAGAAGATAGAGGTGCGTTCTGCGCTTACCTGTGAGGCCCAAAAAGGTATCTGTGGTAAATGTTATGGAAGAAACCTTTCTACCAATAAGATGGTTCAACGAGGTGAGGCCGTTGGTGTGGTGGCCGCCCAATCTATCGGGGAGCCTGGAACACAGCTTACTTTGCGTACTTTCCACGTTGGGGGTATTGCAGGGAACATCTCTGAGGACAATAAATTGGAGTCCAAGTTTGCCGGTGTTGCGGAGATAGAGGATTTAAGAACTGTAACCGGAGTTGACGGGGAAGGAAAGGATTCCGAAATCGTTATATCAAGGACTTCTGAGATTAAAATAGTTGATCCTAAAACAGGAATAACCCTTAGTACCAATAACATTCCTTACGGTTCCCAGTTGTTTATCAAAAACGGAGCTAAAATTGAAAAAGGTGAACTTGTATGTTCTTGGGATCCATATAACGGGGTTATTGTTTCAGAATTCCCTGGAAAAATCGCTTATGAGAATATAGAACAAGGGGTTACATACCAGGTTGAGATTGATGAGCAGACTGGTTTCCAAGAGAAGGTTATTTCTGAATCCAGAAATAAGAAATTGATACCTACATTATTGATCAAGAATGATAAGGATGAAGTATTGAGGTCTTATAACCTTCCGGTTGGTTCACATATTATGGTTGATGATGGCGATAAGATCAAGGAAGGAAAGATCTTGGTTAAGATACCACGTAAATCGGCCAAAGCTGGTGATATTACTGGGGGTCTTCCAAGGGTTACGGAATTGTTTGAAGCGCGTAATCCATCTAACCCAGCAGTTGTTTCCGAGATAGACGGGGTAGTATCATTTGGTAAGATAAAAAGAGGTAATCGTGAGATTATCATTGAATCCAAACTGGGCGAGGTTAAGAAATACTTGGTTAAGCTATCCAATCAGATCCTGGTTCAGGAAAATGATTATGTACGAGCAGGTATGCCATTGTCCGATGGTTCAATTACTCCAGAGGATATCTTGGCCATAAAAGGACCTTCAGCTGTTCAGCAGTTCTTGGTTAACGAGGTGCAAGAAGTATATCGTTTGCAAGGGGTGAAAATTAACGACAAGCATTTTGAGGTTGTTGTACGTCAAATGATGCGTAAGGTGCGTATAGAGGATCCGGGTGATACTATTTTCTTGGAAAATCAATTGGTTCACAAGGATGATTTTATTCGTGAGAACGATGAGATTTTTGGACAGAAGGTAGTTGAAGATGCTGGAGATTCAGAAAACTTAAAACCAGGTCAGATTGTTAGTGCCAGGGAATTAAGGGATGAAAATTCTATTCTGAAACGTAACGATAAGAATTTGGTTTCTGCCAGAGATGCTATTGCAGCCACGGCAACGCCAATACTGCAAGGTATAACAAGAGCGTCCTTACAGACTAAATCATTTATTTCGGCAGCTTCTTTCCAAGAGACCACCAAAGTATTGAACGAAGCCGCGGTTAGTGGTAAGGTAGATACCTTGGAAGGCTTGAAGGAGAACGTTATTGTAGGTCATAAGATACCAGCAGGTACGGGAATGAGGGATTATGAAAATATTATCGTTGGTTCCAAAGAGGAATACGATGAAATCATGGCCCGAAAAGAAGAATTGAAATTCTAATATTTTAAACCTCGGTGTACAGCACCGAGGTTTTTTTTGCTATATATGACCAACAATGTTTGAGTCGTTTTAATTGAAAGGTAAATAATAGATAATCATTTTTAGAATGAGCGATAAAGATCAGAACCAAAAACAGATAAATATAGAATTGGATGAGAAAACAGCAGAAGGAACATACTCCAACTTGGCTATCATTAACCATTCTGTTTCTGAATTTGTAGTAGATTTTATTAGTATGATGCCAGGTGCGCCCAAGGCTAAGGTGAAGAGTAGAATTGTGCTTACGCCCCAGCATGCTAAGAAATTCCTTAAGGCATTGAGCGATAATGTTAGTCGCTTTGAACAGACCCACGGTACCATAAAGGATTATGAGCAACCGCCAATTCCCTTAAATTTTGGACCTACCGGTGAAGCTTAAAACAAAAAACCTTCTGCATAATTGCAGAAGGTTTTTTGTTTTAAGCTATTCTTTGCTCTTTTTTATATGGTGTATCCCTTTTGTAATTAATCAAACTCGGAGGTAAAATGTAGTTTTACATTTGGGTATTTTTGTTGGGTCATCTGAAGGGAGAATTGGGAATCTGCCAAAAATACAAGCTGCTTGCGTTTATCCATGGCCAGGAATTTTTGTTTTACCCTTTTAAATTCCTTGAACTCTTCACTATTGTGATCCTTGGGGTCTACCCAACAGGCTTTGTAGACGGGGAAATTTTCATAAGTACATTTAGCACCATATTCATGTTCCAGTCGGTATTGGATTACCTCAAATTGAAGGGCTCCAACGGTTCCTATTACTTTTCTGTTGTTCATTTCCAAGGTAAATAGCTGGGCTACACCTTCATCCATCAGTTGGTCTATGCCTTTGTAAAGCTGTTTGGCTTTCATTGGATCGGCATTGTTGATATATCTAAAATGTTCGGGAGAGAAATTGGGGATGCCTTTGTAATGTAGCATTTCACCTTCCGTTAGGGTGTCACCAATCTTAAAATTTCCTGTGTCGTGAAGTCCAACAATATCACCAGGATAGGAAATGTCCACTATCTCTTTTTTTTCGGCGAAGAAGGCATTTGGACTGGAGAATTTCAATTTTTTATTCTGACGTACATGTAGATAGGGTTTATTCCTTTCAAATGTTCCAGAGACAATTTTTATAAAGGCCAATCTATCCCTGTGTTTGGGGTCCATATTGGCATGTATTTTAAATACAAAACCGGTCAAGTTCTTTTCATCTGCCTCTACCAATCGTTCTTCTGCCATTTTTGCCCGTGGCGAGGGCGCTATGTCTATAAAACAATCCAGAAGTTCACGTACCCCAAAATTATTAAGGGCAGAACCAAAAAATACAGGTTGCTGTGTTCCTTTTAAATAGTCCGCCTTGCTAAAAGGTGGGTATACCCCGTTAACGAGCTCTAGGTTTTCCCGAAGTTCATTGGCCGCTTTCTCCCCAATAAACTCTTCTAGTTGTGGGCTGTTAATATCGTCAAAGGCAATAGTGTCCTCAATATTTTTTTTACTATCTCCACTAAAGAGATTGATGTTCTTTTCATATATATTGTAAATACCCTTAAAGTCATAACCCATTCCTATGGGGAAACTCAGAGGGGTTACAGATAGTCCCAGCTTTTGTTCCACCTCATCCAAGAGGTCAAACGCATCCTTACCTTCCCTATCCAACTTGTTTATAAAGACAATCATTGGAATGTTCCGCATTCTACAAACCTCCACTAACTTTTCGGTTTGTTCCTCAACCCCTTTCGCAACATCAACTACTACAATAACACTATCTACAGCTGTTAGGGTCCTAAAAGTGTCTTCTGCAAAATCCTTGTGACCGGGAGTATCAAGAATATTTATTTTTTTATCCCTATACAAGAATGCCAGAACAGAAGTAGCAACCGATATTCCACGTTGCTTTTCAATCTCCATAAAGTCGCTAGTTGCACTTTTCTTTATTTTATTGTTCTTTACCGCTCCCGCTTCCTGTATGGCCCCTCCAAATAACAGCAACTTTTCCGTTAAGGTAGTCTTCCCGGCATCGGGGTGGGATATGATCCCGAAAGTCCTTCTTCTCTGTATTTCGTCCCTAAAACTCATTGATAGTTTAATTTCGGCAAAAATAAGTCAAATTAATTTTTTCAACGACGATTTCCATCTAAATAGGATAATCAAATGATAAAATGAGGAAT
>CAXAVP010000254.1:0-6359 GCA_963972175.1 uncultured Arenibacter sp. | reverse complement strand
AATAAGGACAAATAAAATACTGAAAAAAGTTACCATACAACTAAGTGATTTAGTTTCTTAACGCAAAATTAAGACTTTTCGTATATCAAACGCTTTTAAAGTTTGGAATGTTGTGCGTTGAGGGTCTTTTTATGATGTTGTAATTTAATCTGTTAATTTTTAAGAAAGAATTTAATAATAAGTAGGGTTATCAAGAATAAAGAGAAGAAAATTCCTACCCACTTTACGCCTTTATAGTTTTTAGCGTGTAGTTTTTTGTCTTTTTTATAGGAAATGATAGTTATTCCTACGAAAAACGCAAAAAAAAGACTAGCAAAAATTAATTGTCCCGTGCTGAACATATTTCTATTTTTACGCAAAGCTAATGTAAATAATTGCAAGAATGAAAAATAAACTAAGTGCCGTAGAATTGTTCCATAGATCATTTGGGTTGGGTGTATCCAAAGAACTTAAGGCAAATTTGGGCGGGGCCAAAAATTTACTGCGTTTCAATTTAATGGATGAGGAGAATAGGGAATATTTGGAAGCGGCGAATAACAATGATTTGGTAGAAGTGGCCGATGCCTTGGGTGATATGCTGTATATATTGTGCGGTACTATTTTGGAGCATGGAATGCAATATAAGATAGAGGAAGTTTTTGATGAGATTCAGCGAAGCAATATGAGTAAATTGGGAAAAGATGGAAAACCAATTTATAGGGAAGATGGGAAAGTGCTAAAGGGGCCAAACTATTTTAAACCCAATATTGTGGAAATCTTGAATAAAAAGTAGTAGTGCGTTTGCCGTTCCATGCGGGTTATGTAAATTAGAAGCCCCTATTGCTTGTAGGCTAGGGGCTTTTTAGGATTATAGATCAAAATTGGATTGTGAATTGTTTGAATTTTATGTTTCTGTCGACTCTAGTAGACGGAACATTCTAGCCTAATCAATTCAATAATCTTATTTTATGTAACATCTACTGGTTTTATGTAACATCTACTGGATATCTCCATCCAAATTTATCTTCTGCCCTGTTGTACTGAATGTCGGTAATACGCTTTTTAAGACGTGTTGCGTAGCTATTGTCCAACTGGGGAAGATCGTAATCTTTGTTTTGGTACCCAAATGTGGCAATTGGGGAAACTACCGCAGCTGTACCAGCTCCGAACATCTCTTTTAAACTACCGTTATTGGATGCCTCTACTACCTCTTTAACTTTTATTTTTCTAACTTCAACATCTATATTCTCGTCCTTAGCGATATCCAAAATACTTTTTCGGGTTATCCCGTCCAATATTCGGTCGCTAGTCGGACTCGTAATCAAGGTGTCGTTTATTCTCACAAAAATGTTCATGGCCCCGGCCTCTTCAATATATTCGTGATGGTGGTCGTCTGTCCATATCACCTGGTTGTAACCTTTTTCTACGGCTAATTGAGTGGGGTAAAATTGCCCGGCATAGTTCCCGCCAGCTTTGGCGAAACCTACACCGCCATTAGCCGATCGGGAATATTTTTCCTCTATCAATACTCTTACCTTGCCGGCAAAATAGGAATCGGACGGGGAGCAGGCTATGATAAATTTATACTCGTCCGATGGGGAGGCATGGAAGCCGTTTCCGGAAGCAAAGACAAATGGTCTTATATAAAGCGAACTGCCTTCGGACTCTGGTATCCATTTGTGGTCCAACTTCAAAAGCGCCTTAAGCCCGTCCATAAAATAATGTTCAGGCAACTCCGGCATGGCAAGTCGCTTTGATGAAATGTTAATGCGCTTTTGATTCTCCAACGGACGGAAAAGCCATACCTTTTTATCGGCGTCTTTATAGGCTTTCATGCCTTCAAACACAGATTGGCCATAATGAAAAATTTTGGCAGATGGGTCCAGGGTTATTGGTTGATAGGGAACTATTTTTGGGATTTCCCAAGCCCCATTCTTATAATCACAGACCATCATATGATCTGTAAAATACTTTCCAAAAGATAAGTTTTTAAAATCTACTTTATCAATTTTAGAGGTTTTTACTTTCTCAACTATAATCGAATTTGAAACAGTTTGCATAGCAATTTATTTTAAAGCAATAAAATTAAGCAAATATCGTCACTACTACTTCTTTTTTCGTTGAAAAAAGCCCAGTTTTGTAAAGTGATAATAATTCTGTCAATTATGAGGGTATTTAACATTTTAATTGTGTTTTTTATGCTGTTTTCAGCCTGTGGACAACAGAAAACTGCCCAAAAAGAGTATCCGTCGGACCATGTTGTAAACAAATACGATAGCTATGGGCTTAAATTTCATGAATCAGGGGCTCTAAAGAGCCAATCTGTGCTGTTGCAATACGAGAATATGTCTAAAAATGATACCCTTTCTATTAAATTGGCTGCCAAGGTTTTGGATGTGTGTAAAGTAAAAGGCTGCTGGATGAAACTTGAGTTGGATGGCGCTAAGGAGACATTGGTGAAGTTTAAGGACTATGGTTTTTTTGTTCCTACCGTGGCCATTGGGAAGAATGTTATTGTGAATGGCAAAGCGTATGTTGAGGAGATGAGTGTAGAAGATCAAAGACATTTTGCCAAGGATGCAGGGATGTTGGCAGAGGAAATAGTACAGATAAAAGAGGTGAAAAGAGTGTTTGCTTTTGAAGCGGATGGGGTACTTATAAAAAAAATAGTTTGAAGAGAAAAATAATAACAACGGCCGATGGTTCCAAGACCATTCAGATAGAGGATTGGAACGAGCAGTATCATTCTTTACACGGTGCTGTCCAAGAAGCCTATCATGTCTTTGTAAAGAACGGACTTTCTTTGTTTCAAGACAGGTCGCTGTCTATACTCGAGATTGGTTTTGGAACGGGTTTAAATGCTTTTATAACGCTTTTGGAATCCAATAAGTGCAGGCTTACAGTGACTTACAAGGGTGTGGAGGCGTATCCGGTACTTCCAGAGGAGCTAAGGGAACTGGATTATTGCACTGCGCTGGGCCAATCTGAAAATGAAGAGTATTTTCTAAAAATGCACCAAACCCCATGGGGGCATTCACATGAAATAACCCAAAACTTTTTTTTGGAAAAGCAGCAAATCGATTTTAGGGAGATAAGCGATACCAATGTTTTTGATCTTGTATATTTTGATGCCTTTGGAGCTAGGGTGCAACCAGAGCTTTGGACAGAGGAGGTTTTTGAAATTATGTTCAAGGCCATGAAGGAAGGAGGGGTTTTGGTGACCTATTCGGCTAAAGGAAGTGTTAGAAGGGCTATGCAGGCAGTGGGGTTTGTTGTGGAGCGATTGCCTGGGCCTCCGGGGAAAAGAGAAATGTTGCGGGCCTTAAAGCAGTCCTAATTGTAAGGGTAGTTTTTGGTATTCCTTAACATACTTGGGTTGGGATTGTTAAACCTAAACTAAATTCAACGGGATTAACAAGGAAAACCCATATATTTATATACGTGTAGATTGAAAGGGTATGAAGGTTTTAATAACAGGAGCGACAGGTTTGGTGGGAAGTGAAATTGTTAATTTATGTAAACAGAACAATATCACAGTCCATTATTTAACCACCAGAAAAGGTAAAATACAATCCCGGGAAGGGTACAGGGGTTTTTATTGGAACCCTGATCGTGATGAGATAGATATGACATGCTTTCAAGGGGTTACTACCATAATCAATCTTGCGGGGGCAAGTATTTCCAAAAGGTGGACTAGGAGCAATAAGAAAAAGATACTGGATAGTAGGGTGAAATCCTTAAGGACACTCCGCTTGGGAATCTCAATAACCAAGGAACATAGTATAACCAACATTGTATCTGCATCGGCTATTGGTATTTACCCCAATTCTTTGTCCAATTACTACAGAGAGGATGAAACAAGTGTTGATGACAGCTTTTTGGGTAAGGTGGTGTCCACTTGGGAGCAGGAAGTAGACAAGTTTGAGGAACTAAATATAGGGGTTTCCAAAATAAGGATAGGGTTGGTGATGTCCGATAAGGGCGGTGCCCTCCCGCAAATAGCAAAGCCTGTAAAGTATTATGTTGGGGCTTCACTTGGAACAGGTGACCAATGGCAATCTTGGATACATATCCAAGATCTGGCTAGGATATTTTTGCATGTTGCCACAAAGGATCTACACGGTGTTTATAATGCAGTAGCACCAAATCCGGTAACCAATGAAAAACTGACCAAGGAAATTGCAAAAGTTTTGGACCGGCCGTTGTTGCTGCCAAATGTACCTAAAGCAATACTGCAATTGGTACTGGGTGATATGTCATATATATTATTTGCGAGTCAGCGAGTGAGTAGTAAAAAAATTGTGGAGACGGGATTTGATTTTATGTATCCCAACATATGTCGTGCCTTGGAAAATATTTTTCGGGACAAGGAAAAATATAATTCTACCAATACCCTATATCATAAAGAATACTGCTCTTAAGGAGTAGAAAAATCACTTTTTAAAGTAGCAACATCCGCCCAAGGCGGATGTTTTTTTATAAAGTTTAATGACATTATGACATTTTTAAAGAATTGGCAGTACTTTTGCCGTCTCAAATCGGAAGTATATAAATGTATATTAAATGAGCAACGAAAATAAAACAGACGAGTTGGAAGATGATGTTCTGAACAATTTAGAAGATCAGGCAACAGAACAGGACAATTCATCATCTGCG
Source organism: uncultured Arenibacter sp. (assembly GCA_963972175.1). Classification (GTDB taxonomy): domain Bacteria; phylum Bacteroidota; class Bacteroidia; order Flavobacteriales; family Flavobacteriaceae; genus Arenibacter. The sequence goes on along the minus strand of CAXAVP010000254.1, from coordinate 1,724 downwards.
GAAGACAGTGCAAACATGGAGGAGGAAATTAGTGTGGAGGAACAATTGAAGGAAGACTTAAATAAGGAAAAGGATAAGTTTTTACGTCTTTTCGCCGAATTCGAAAATTACAAAAGAAGAACCTCTAAGGAGAGAATGGACCTGTTTAAAACGGCAGGGCAGGAAGTTATTGTGTCATTGTTGCCGGTAATGGACGATTTTGACCGTGCCCTAAAGGAGCTTTCAAAATCTGAAGATCAGGAAATGTTTAAAGGGGTGGAGCTAATCAATAATAAATTTAAGGAAACCCTAAAAAACAAAGGGCTTCAGGAAGTAGAGGTTAAACAAGGCGATAGTTTTGATGCTGAAATCCATGATGCCATTACCCAAATCCCTGCACCGGAAAAGAAACTAAAGGGGAAGATTATTGACGTGGTGGAAAAGGGGTTTAAATTGGGAGACAAAATTATTCGCCACCCTAAAGTAGTAGTAGGAAACTAAAATTAGTATATGAAGGAGGATTATTATGATATTTTGGGTATTGGAAAAAATGCTTCCACTGCCGAAATAAAGAAAGCATATAGGAAAAAGGCCATTGAGTATCATCCGGACAAAAACCCAGGTGATGCCAAGGCCGAAGAGATGTTTAAAAAAGCAGCTGAGGCCTATGAGGTTTTGAGCGACCCCAATAAGAAAGCCCGATATGATCAATACGGGCATGCAGCCTTTGAAGGGGGTGGCGGATTTGGCGGCGGAGGTATGAATATGGATGATATCTTCAGTCAGTTCGGTGACATATTTGGCGGTGCTTTCGGAGGAGGAGGTTTTAGTGGTTTTTCTGGATTTGGCGGCGGGGGTCAACGCCGTGTCAAAGGCAGTAACCTAAGAATTAGGGTTAAGTTGACCTTAGAAGAAATTGCCAACGGTGTTGAAAAGAAAATTAAGGTAAAACGAAAAATCCAGGCAGACGGTGTTACCTATCAAACCTGTGGTACCTGTGGGGGTAGAGGTCAGGTATCTAAAATAACCAATACCATTCTTGGTAGAATGCAGACTGCTGCTACTTGTAGTGCCTGTGGAGGAAGTGGGCAGGTAATAGATAAGAAACCAAGTGATGCAGATGCTCAAGGGCTTAAGATTGCGGAGGAAACCGTAAGTATCAATATTCCGGCGGGAGTAGAGGATGGTATGCAGTTGAAGGTGCCAAACAAAGGGAACGATGCTCCTGGCAATGGAGTGCCGGGCGATTTGTTGGTGGCTATAGAGACCGAAGAGCATGAAACCTTAAAAAGAGAAGGGGATAACCTTCATTTTGACCTATATATTAGTTTTTCCGAAGCGGTATTGGGTACCTCTAAGGAAATTGACGCTGTTGGCGGAAAAGTTAGGATTAAACTGGAGCCAGGAATACAGTCGGGTAAAATTCTTAGATTAAGGGGCAAGGGTATAAGCAGTCTCAATGGATATGGTAGTGGCGATTTGTTGGTACATGTTAATGTTTGGACCCCTAAGGAGTTGAACAAGGAGCAAAAAGAATTTTTTGAGCGTATGCAGAACAATGATAATTTTGCTCCCAGGCCAGAGAAATCGGACAAGTCCTTTTTTGAAAAAGTAAAGGATATGTTCTCCTAATTAGGTGAAATTAAGTGTAAAATAAAAAACGTATATTTGAGATAATATTGGGAAACCAGTATTATTTTCTTTTTCATAGCAATTTTTTTTCCCATCCTTGATTCGTTAAGGGT
>CAXAVP010000253.1:0-6388 GCA_963972175.1 uncultured Arenibacter sp. | reverse complement strand
TAAAATTATTTCAGCCTATAAGTTTAGTTTGTTTTTTACAATAATCATAATTTATTTTTAATTGATTTGTTAAATGAAAAAAAATGTAGCCCTTATTTTACGCTTTTAATATCTGTTCTGATTATTAAATACTAATGGGTAATTTTAGCCCAAAATTAAAACCTGATAAATGTAGTTCTAAATGGGTTTTTAAAATTCCTATATCCTACTAAATTATGGTACTATTTTGTCGTGTAGTGTATTGAGTTTTTAGATAGACTATGGGTGGGTAGATTTTAGCAGCCCATGGTAATATGGGTAATTACGGACTTTTTGTCTATTTTTTTTAAGATAATAGGAGTTTTGGGTAAAGGATAAAATTTGCTCATTTACAAGTGGTTGAATGTAAAAGAACTACCAATATAGCTAACAAGATATAGCTGTAACTCCTTTAGCAATTAATATTCCTATCTTTTGGGGCAAGCTTACATATTTTGAGGTCCGAAACCTTTTTGACAAATAATAATTAGGATATACTGGTTTTAATATTTAAGAATAACTTACGGTATTCATGTGGGCTCATATGTACAATGGCCTTGAACTGTCTGTTAAAATTGGAGAGGGCGTTAAAACCACATTCATAACTAATTTGTGATATGTTGAGATTGTCTTCCAACAACAATTTTCTGGAATGTCCTATTCTTATTTCATTCACAAAACGGGTGAAGGTCTTATTGGCCCGTGGTTTAAAATAGCGACAGAATGAGGTGGTGGTCATATTGAGCATTGAAGCAATCTCCTCTAGGGAAATTTTGGTCTTAAAATTGGTCATAACATAGTCATACACAATCCGCATCTTGTCCGCATCGTCCCCTTTAAAAACATTGTTGTATCCTGGGCTGGACAATAGGTTGTACTCCTTACTGTTAGCCAGGATGTCTATGATCTCAAATAATTTGATGATTCTGCGAAATCCTTGTTCGTTATTGATCCTTAAAAGTAGTTTGTTTATCTTATTACGTGTCTCCCCATAAAATTCCATTCCCCGAACGGAATTCTCTACAAACTTATTTACATTGTAGAACTCTTCCTTGGCCAATAAAGCTTCGCTAAAGAGTTCATGGTCAAAATATATGACCAGTCCTCTGGTGCTTAATGTACTGTCTTTCTCAAAATAGGCATCATCACTTCGCCACAAATGGGGGAGGTTGGGGCCGGTTACCACCAGGTCACCCTCTTCAAAGGACTGTACATGGTCTCCAACAAAGCGGGTTCCCTTACCTTTGGCAATCAATGATATTTGGTAATCAGGGTGAAAATGCCAATGGGGATTAAAGTAGGGCCCAATCATATCTTTATAGATAAATGTTTCTTTGGTGGTAAGCGTTTTTTCTATGTTTGGTGTACTCATAAATTTCCCTAACAAATATAATTTTTGCTAATTTATGACAAAAAAGTGTCATCATTTAGTAAAATATAGGGAATATCAATCCTTATAGTATTTTAGATTTGTAAAGCTTAATTTTAATACTTCAATTTCTGAGGTAGATTTTTTATGGATAGTGCATAAAAAGGAATAATTAATTTGGATATTGGCAAACAATTAGGGTGTTGATAAGTTCATTGCCTCTAAGAGGTTTTTACAAGGATGGCCATTCAAAAGTTTACAGCAGCCATGCTGCTTTATAAATACAGGTCAACTGCTGATACAGTGTTTAAGTTTTATGTTGGAATCATTAATTTTCGGGAAATCTTTTTGTATGAAAAAATCAGGGGTGCTAATTGTATTTTTTACCTTGGTTTTGCTTTTGGTTTCCTGTGGCGATAATCTTAAGGAAACTGAAGATAGTTCCATTGCAGGGGCTGAGTTGGCCCATGCAGACTTGGAACCTAAGATGGTTGTTAATTCTGGAAATGTCGCAACCATAGGGAGAGCGGATACAGCGGATTACCGCGTAACCTATGAAGGGGAGGTAGGACAGGGCAAAGGAAAGCATATTGTTTTTATAGCCACCGATCATGAATATAGGGGAGAGGAAACCTTACCGGCTTTAGCTAGGATTCTGGCCAAAAGATACGGATTTAAATGCACGGTAGTTTGGGCCTTGGATGATGAAGGGAATATTTTTCCTGGCAGTTCAAATCTAAAAGGGCTAGAGGTGTTAAAAGACGCCGATCTCATGGTTATTTTCACAAGGTTCGCAGATTTTGAAGATAAGCAAATGCAGTACATAGACGATTATCTACATAGGGGCGGGCCAGTAATAGGACTAAGAACGGCTACCCATGCCTTTAAGAATTCCACCAATCCCAAGTGGGGGCATTATGATTATAAGTATAACGGTTCCAAGAAGGCCTGGCAGGGTGGTTTTGGAGAGGTAGTGTTAGGCGAAACCTGGGTAGGACATTATGGTAAGAACCACCAACAGGCTTCCAACTTATTATTGGAAGATGAAAATAAGGAACATCCCATACTGCGTGGAGTAGAAGATGCTTGGGCCCAGTGCGGTGGGTATAACGCCTATCCTGAAGGGAAAGATTTAAAAGTGTTGGCACGTGGACAGGTTTTGAACGGGATGACGCCCGATGCGGAACCGGATGCAACCAAGGAAGAGCTGCCTGTGGCCTGGGTGCGTACCTATCAATTGGAAAACGGAAAGTCCGGACGGGCATTTACTACTACCCATGGGGCATCAGAAGATATTTTAAGTGACGGTTTTAGAAGAATGCTGATCAATGCCTGTTTGTGGGGGGTGAAAATGGAAAATACGATCAAGGCTGATAATCCTATAGATTTTGTAGGAGGATATCAGCCGTCAACATTTAATTTTAAAGGCTTTCAGAAGAATGTAAAACCCTCCGATTTGGCGGGTTGGGATTCTGTTATAATGCCAAGAAAATAATAATAACGATTAAATCAACAGTTATGCCAGAAAACAATTATCCTAAACTCCACAACGCCTCGTGGCCCGGTGTAGTGGGTAAAGGACCAGATTCAGAGCCACCATTGTCCATTGATACCATGATAGAGTTAACGGCCAACGCCGAAGTGGATGGTGTTAAATTTGACGGATTCGACCTTTTTGTTGCCGATCCACATTTGGATATAGACTCCAATGATGACGCTATTAAGAAAATGGCAGATAAGGCCAGATCTAAAAATCTAGAGATAGGAAGTTTGGTTGCTCCGGTGTGGGCTGGTACCGGAGGGGGATCGGCTATGGGATCACGTGAAGAGCGCAATCAATTTATAACCCAGGTAAGGAAAGCCTGTGAAATTGGTAAGAAACTAAGGGATATTGGTATACGTCCTAATGGCGTAATACGAATAGACTCCTCTGTAGATCCTTCCAGTTGGGAGGCAGATCCTGCTGGCAATACCAAATTAATTGCACAAACATTTAGGGAAGCCTGTGATGTTGCTGCAGATTATGGGGAGTCTTTGGCTGCCGAAGGTGAAATCTGCTGGGGCGGAATGCACGGATGGAAAACAATGGTGAATACCCTTGAGGCAGTAGATAGACCTAATATTGGATTTCAGGCCGATATGGCCCATACCTTACTCTATCTTTTGGGGTACAATAAAGAAGATGAAAGAATATTGCCCAAAGATTTTGATTGGAATGATAGGGCAACCTTGACCGAAGGGCTTAAAACATTGACCGCCGCCCTAAGACCATGGACTATAGATTTTCATGTGGCACAGAACGATGGCACCGTTTTTGGGTCCGGGTCCCATGACAAAACAGGTAGGCACTGTCAGGCTTCGGACCCCAATGGTAAATTGGATATAGCAGTGGATGCCGGTCATTGGTTGCGTGATGAAAATGGTAACCTTACCAAAAAATTAAGACATATCTGTTGGGATGGATGTATGTTCCCAAATGACGTTATGATGCAGCCCAAAACCTGGAACGATATTTTGGGGGCCATGATCAAGGTGCGTCAGCAACATGGTTGGTACGAGGCACCATAAAAACAAGCAAAAAGAGGTTTTGCACTAGTTTTTTTATTAATTATTAATTTAAAATATAAAATAGCATATACATGTCAAGTAAGAAAGAATTACGAATAGGAATGGTAGGTTACGGATTTATGGGAAGAACCCATTCCAATGCCTATCGTAGGGTTGGCAATTTTTTTCCAGAACTGGAGTATCAACCTGTATTAAAGGCCATCTGCGGACGTAATCAAGAGAGAACCCAAGCCTTTGCAGATCAGTGGGGCTATGAATCCATTGAGACCGATTGGAAAAAGCTGATAGCCCGTGATGATATTGACGCTATTGACATCTGTACGCCTAATAATATGCATGCAGAAATAGCTATTGCCGCTGCGGAAGCGGGAAAAATGGTATTGTGCGAAAAACCATTGGCCAGAACCGTTGAGGAAGCACAGCCAATGGTAGATGCCATAGAAAAGGCAGGAGTGCCCAATACGGTTTATTTTAACTACAGAAGACTGCCGTCCGTAACCTTGGCAAAACAACTTATAGATGCGGGTAAATTGGGAAGAATATTTCATTATCGTGCCAATTTTTTACAGGACTGGACTATCAGTCCAGAACTTCCCCAAGGTGGAGAAGGTTTGTGGCGTTTAGATAATGCGGCGGCAGGTTCTGGGGTAACCGGTGATCTGTTGGCGCACTGTATAGATACGGCCATGTGGCTAAATGGAGGGATCAAGGATGTTTCTGCCATGACAGAAACCTTTATAAAAGAACGTGTACATACTGGAACCGGAGCAAAACAAGAGGTGACCATTGATGATGCCTGTTTGTTCCATTGTCATTTTGATAACGGTTCTTTGGGTATTTTTGAGTCTACACGCTATGCAAGAGGTCATAAGGCCCTTTATACCTTTGAAATTAATGGAGAGCATGCTTCTATAAAATGGAATCTTCACGACCTGAGTCGCTTGGAGTATTTTGATCATAGGGACGAATCACAGGAAAGAGGATGGCGCTCCATTCATGTAACGGATGGCGATCATCCTTATATGGATAAATGGTGGGTGCCCGGTCTTTCTATAGGATATGAACATAGTTTTGTACATCAAATAGCCGACTTCCTCAAAGCGTTGAGTGAAGGCAAGCCTTGTTCCCCTACCTTCAAAGAAGCCCAAGAAACACAAAAAGTTTGTGAAGCTGTTTTGGAGTCTGCCAAGACTAAGAGTTGGAAAGATACCGGTGTTAAATGGTAGTATTTAAATCTGGTTTTAAAATTAAATGACTAATTTTTGAGTCTCAAATTAAATTTAATAATAAAATATCCCAATGAGTAATTCTATAAAAGGTTTTTGTCTTAAGACCAATGAAAAAATATACCCTAATACCGGTCAATCGGTACTGAGCAATTCTGAAGTGGTAGACATGGAAATTCCACCGCTAAAGGAAGGGGAGATATTAGCAAAGACCTTATTTACGGGAATTTGTGGTTCGGACAATAGCGCCACAATTGGCAAGGCCAATTTTGATTGGGTTCAACGCCCAAGGGTAATAGGGCATGAATTCAGTGCCCAAGTGTTAGAGTTGGGACCTGGAGACCATGGTGATCTTAAGGTAGGGGATATATTTACCCCCCTGGCTATGTTGGGATGTAGGGAAGAGGATTGTCCGGCCTGTAGTGTGTCTAAGTGGAACCTATGCCCTAAAAAGGAAATTATTGGTTTTCATAGAAACGGAGGATTTGGACAGCAGGTAGTATTGGAGTCCGATCGTGTAGTGCCCTTAATGGAAGGGCTAACGCCAGAACAAGGTGCCTTGGTAGAGCCACTCTCTATCATCACTAACGCCTTGTACAACAAATGTGATATAAAACCAGGCCAGGATGTAGTGGTAACTGGCTGTGGGATTATAGGGATGATGTCTGCAGAAGTGGCCAAAGCGGCCGGAGCAAGGGTTGCCGTTACCGGTATTGCCCATGATCGTGATATCCGCTTAAAGAGAGCCAAAGAAAGGGGGTTTATTACTATTGAAGTGTCACCAGAAAATTCCTTGACTTCACAATTGCAAAATGGTCTTACCGATGATCAGGGTATTCCATTTGGTACTAATGGAAAAGTAGATTTGCTAATAGAATGTTCTGGAGTGGCTCCCGTTCTTACCGAAGCCATTGGCGTGGTGAAACCGGAAGGCGATATTTGCGTGATTGCCACCTATGGAACAGATGTTGCGATCAATGCGACTCACTTAACACGTACTTCATTGAATATGAGGGGGTCTATGGGGTCATGTAGGGGCGACTATATGGCGGCTCAAAAATTGATGGTAACCGGTATTTTTCCATCGGAACACTATACGGATTTCTATGACTTTAAGGATATAAATCAGGCTTTTGAAGATTCCATTAAAGCCAATAACATGAAGGCAGTGGTAAAAATGAGCTAGTTTTCAGCTTATCGCTACAGA
>CAXAVP010000252.1:0-6414 GCA_963972175.1 uncultured Arenibacter sp. | reverse complement strand
TCCCGCAAAGGCTATTATATCCCTTAAGAACGATAGGGAGACCAAGTACGGTACCTATATAACTGTGCAGAACGAATTGGTAGGGGCGTATAACGACCTGCGTAACAGGGAGGCACAACGTTTGTACAAGAAAGATTTTACCGATATGGAAGCTGAATACCTTAACCCAGAGACCCCGGACCATGTTAGGGAAGATCTCAAGGAAAAGGTGAAAAGGATACAGGAGTTGTTTCCACAGAAGCTTTCAGAGGCCGAAACTACTTCAAACTAATTTAGAAGTTATAAACAAAATACTATGTCAAAATTTAATAAGAAAAAAGATGCGGCAGTACCGGCGGTGAACACTGCATCCTTGCCTGATATCGTTTTTATGCTTTTATTCTTCTTTATGACGGTAACGGTAATGAAGGATAGTTCCTTGAAGGTTGAAAATGTTTTGCCCAACGCTTCTGAAATCAAGAAGTTGGAGAAGAAAGATAGGGTAATCTATATCTACGTAGGAAAGCCTACCAAAGAATATGAAAAAGTCTTCGGTACGGAATCTAAGATTCAATTGAACGATAAATTTGCGGATGCATCCGAAGTTGGTGACTATATTTTGATGGAAAGGGCTAAAAAGCCCCAAGAATTGCAAAATGTTTTGACTACTGCTTTAAAGGTAGACAAAGATGCCAATATGGGTATTATTTCCGATATTAAACAAGAGCTTAGAAAGGTAAATGCCCTGAAGGTTAACTATACCACCTATGAAGGTGACGCTTTCAGAAATTTACAATAGTTAGTAATAAAGGATTAGAGAATTAAAACGCTTCAAATGCATATATTTGAAGCGTTTTTTTTATGTTTAATTATTTACCTTTAATGGATATGAGGTATCCTTTAATTTTGATCGTAATTGGATTGCATTGTCTTTGCGCAACGGGCCAGGTATTGACTAGCGGGGAAGTACGGGATTCCAGATATTTTGAAGATCAATTTTATACAGGGCTTACCTATAACTTTTTAATGGACCTCCCCAGTGAAGTCTCCCAGCGTAACCTTTCCTATGGGCTGCAAGCTGGGTTTATAAAGGATATTCCCTTGGACGTGTTCAGGACTATTGCCCTTGGAGTTGGTTTGGGATATGGTATCAATTCATACTATACCAACCTGAAGGCCGTTGAGGAATCAGGCCAAATAACCTATACTGTTCTTGATGAAAAGGCGGATTTTAAAAGGAGCAAAATAGCTACCCATGTATTGGAACTACCCATACAATTCAGGTGGCGGAACTCTACCCCAGAGGAATACAAGTTTTGGCGCATATATTCCGGCTTAAAAATGGGGTATGTGTTTGATGGTCGCTCAAAATTCGTTTCCAGTTCAGCTAAAAATTCCTTTGCAAATAGCGATGTTCGGACCTTTCAGTACGGCCTTACCTTGGATGTAGGCTACAATACCTTTAATATTCACTTTTACTACGCTCTAAAAAGCTTGTTTAACGATGGTGTAATTGATGAATTGGGTGATCCTTTGCAGTTAAAGCCTTTAAGGGTGGGGCTTATTTTCTATATCCTATAGCCAGAACTTCAATGTGAAGAGTTGGGTGAGGAATCCGATAAAAAAACCAATAATGACTTCGGCTTTACTGTGTGCATTTAGGTAGAGTCTGGAGGTGGCCGTTAGTCCGCAAAGAAGGGTTACTATACTTATGGCAATAGTGATGTTTACCTCAAAGTGGATACTAAGGCTTATAAGGTACATTAAAAGACTTCCCATACCCAAGAGGTGCATACTACATTTAAAGTTAAAGAAAAGCAGTACAAGGGCACTAAAGGTAGCTGCTAGCAGTCCTAAAAAATAGTAGTGCAGTTCAATAGTGAAATTGTTGGGTATTACCTTTAATAAAACCATTAATAGTAGGCCCATGCTTATGTATAGGGTGTATTTCCTTTCCTTGATGTTTGGAACAAAAATAGAACGCATTATTCCCAGGTTCCTCATTATTAAAAAGCAGATAATGGGAATTATAATAGTAAGTATAAAGATGGGCAATATGTTACCACTCTGTACCGCTAAAGGAGTGTATTTAGGGGTGATTAGAAAATAAGCCATGGTTCCTGCAAAGGGAATAAAAAGCGGGTGTAGGACGTAAGAAATAATCCTTAGGAGTAGTCGCATTAAATTTGTTTTCTTAGCCTCGCCACGGGAATATCCAACTGTTCCCTGTATTTTGCGACGGTTCGCCTCGCTATTGGGTACCCCTTTTCTTTAAGTATGGCGGCCAATTTATCATCGGTAAGCGGTTTTTTCTTTTCTTCTTGCCCAATTACCGTTTCCAAAATCTTTTTTATTTCCTTGGTAGACACGTCTTCTCCTTGGTCGTTTTTCATAGACTCGGAAAAATAGTCCTTTATTAATTTGGTTCCATAAGGGGTGTCTACATATTTACTGTTGGCTACCCTTGAAACAGTAGAAACATCCATATTGATCCTGTCCGCTATATCTTTTAGGATCATGGGGCGTAATTTGCGTTCATCACCTGTTAAAAAGTACTCTTTTTGGTACTGCATTATCTCGTTCATGGTAATATAAAGGGTCTGCTGCCTTTGCCTAATGGCATCTATAAACCACTTGGCAGCGTCCAGCTTTTGCTTTATAAACATTACAGTATCCTTCTGGGACTTGGATTTTTCCTTGGAGTTTTTGTAGCCTTCCAGCATGTTGTTGTATTCCCTGGATACGTGCAGTTCAGGTGCGTTCCTACCGTTAAGGGTCAGCTCCAATTCCCCATCCGTAATCCTGATCGAGAAGTCGGGCACCACATGCTCTACAATTCTATTGTTTCCGGAATAGGAGCCTCCCGGTTTGGGGTTTAAACGTTCAATCTCTGTTATGGCTTCCTTTAGTTGTTCCTCGGTAATATTGTGTTTCTGAAGCAGTTTTTTGTAATGCTTTTTGGTAAACTGCTCAAATGATTTTTCCAATAGGCTTATAGCCAATTCTATACTGGGGGTCAGCTCTTTTCTTTTAAGTTGGATTAGCAGGCATTCTTCCAAGGATCTTGCTCCTACACCTGCTGGGTCCAATTCTTGAACAACCTTTAGTACTTTTTCAATGGTCTTCTCATCGGTATATATATTTTGGGTAAAGGCCAGGTCGTCCATTATGTCCGTAAGCGGTCTTCGTATATAGCCACTCTCGTCCACACTACCGACCAGGAATTCGGCAATTGCCCATTCGTCCGCGTTGAGATATACCGTGTTGAGTTGATTTATCAGGTATTGGTTAAAGGAAATACCAGCCGCATAGGGAACACTTTTCTCATCGTCATCTGCACTATAGTTGTTGGCTTGGGTGCGATAATCCGGAATTTCATCGTCACTCAGGTAGTCATCTATGTTGATGTCCTCAGCGTTGATACTTTCGCTATCCGTTTCATTGTCATATAGATCCTCAAATTCATCCTGCTGGGGTTCCAATTCATCTTTTCCAGTTTCCAAGGCAGGGTTTTCCTCCAGCTCCTGTTTAAGACGTTGTTCAAATGCCTGCGTAGGCAACTGAATCAACTTCATCAACTGTATCTGTTGTGGAGATAATTTCTGCGATAATTTAAACTGTAGATGTTGTTTCAGCATATAGGTTCGTAATCGGTTCTATAAAGTTACCAAATAATGATTAGAATTCTGCATTCTGAGGGGTTCTTGGGAAGGGTATTACATCCCTTATATTGCTCATTCCGGTGGCAAATAATACCAATCTTTCAAAGCCTAGGCCAAATCCGCTATGAACGGCCGTTCCAAACTTTCTTAGGTCTAGATACCACCACAATTCTTTTTCGTCTATATCCAAAGCCTTGATCTTCTCCATTAGCACGTCTAAACGCTCTTCACGCTGTGAGCCACCTACTATTTCGCCAATCCCTGGGAAGAGGATGTCCATGGCCCTAACTGTTTTTCCGTCTTCATTTAGACGCATGTAAAAGGCCTTTATCTTGGCAGGGTAGTCAAATAATATTACAGGACATTTAAAGTGTTTTTCAACAAGATATCGCTCGTGTTCGCTCTGTAGGTCGGCACCCCATTCGTCTATAATATACTTAAATTGTTTCTTTTTGTTCGGTTTGGATTTTCTTAGGATGTCTATAGCTTCGGTATAGCTTACCCTTTTAAAGGTGTTTTCAGAAACAAACTTAAGTTTCTCCATTAAAGGCATCGCACTGCGTTCTGCTTGTGGCTTTGTCTTGTCTTCGGCTATTAGTCGCTGCTCTAAAAATTCCAGATCTTCCTTACAGTTTTCAAGGGTATAGTTTATTACGTCCTTGATAAAGTCTTCTGCCAGGTCCATATTGGCATCAAGGTCGTTAAAGGCAACCTCTGGTTCTATCATCCAGAATTCTGCCAAATGTCTGGAGGTGTTGGAATTTTCGGCCCTAAAGGTAGGTCCAAAAGTATACACTTTCCCCAATCCCATGGCATAGGTTTCAGCTTCCAATTGCCCGGAAACCGTTAAATTGGTCTCCTTCCCAAAGAAGTCTTCCTTATAATCTATTTCGCCTTCTTGTGTCAGTGGTGGATTTTTGGCATCCAATGTGGATACCCTGAACATTTCACCGGCCCCTTCGGCATCCGATCCCGTAACAATAGGTGTGTGCACGTAAAAGAAGCCATTCTTTTGAAAGTATTGGTGAACGGCAAAGGAGAGTGCCGAGCGCACCCTCATTATGGCAGAAAAAGTATTGGTACGCACACGCAAATGTGCCTTTTCCCTAAGAAATTCCAATGAGTGTTTTTTTGGCTGTATAGGGTAGATCTCGGGGTCTGCCCCACCGTGAACCACTATTTCCTTAACTTGAATTTCTACCTTTTGTCCCCTACCTTGACTCTCAACCAAGGTACCGCTAACCTTTAATGCCGCTCCGGTGTTTATTTGTTTGAGTAGGTTTTCATCAAAATCCTCAAAATTAACCACGCATTGGATATTATTTATGGTAGAACCGTCGTTCAAAGCAATAAATCTATTGCTGCGGTAGGTTTTTACCCAGCCATTCACCACAACCTCTTGGTGTAAATGATTGGTAGATAGTAGCTCTTTTACGCTAAATGTGTTCATTTGAATTCCTTGTAAATTAAGTGGCAAAGATAGCCTTTTTGCAAAAATATGAATTGGCTGCAATACAGTAAATACAGCGGTATTTTTATTTTGGGCTTAGATTATTTGTCCTTGTCCATATTGTTCAGTACTTCTTTTGGAAGTATGTCTATTTGTGGCTCTTTTAATACCTGTTTGTTAGCAATGCTTCTTTCCAATGAGAGGAGCAAAGAAGGCAAAAGAATAAGGTTGGCCAGCATGGCGAACATCAGGGTGGCGGAAACCAAGGCTCCCAATGCCACCGTGCCCCCAAAATTGGATATTATGAATACCGAAAAGCCAAAGAATAAAACGATGGAGGTGTAGAACATACTCACCCCAGTTTCACGCAGTGCCGCATAGACCGATTTTTTGATCTTCCACTGGTTTACGGTCAGTTCCTGCCTGTATTTGGCCAAGAAGTGTATGGTGTCATCAACCGATATGCCAAAGGCAATACTAAAAACAAGGATGGTGGAAGGTTTTATAGGTACCCCTACAAAGCCCATGACCCCTGCTGTAATCACCAACGGCAATAAATTGGGGATCAAAGAGATGATAATCATTCTAAACGAACGGAATAGATAGGCCATAAACAAGGCAATAAGGCCTATGGCCAGGGCGAGCGATAAAATTAGGTTTTTAACCAAGTATTTGGTGCCCTTTAAAAATAGCAGGGCACTGCCTGTCATGGAAACTTCATAGCGGTCTGCTGGAAAAATTTTGGCTATATGCTCTTCCAGTTTCAGTTCTATATTTTCCATCCTGGATGTTTTTACATCCTTCATATAGGTAGTTACCCTAGCTACCTGTCCGGTGCTGTCCACAAAACTGCTCAACATATTGCCATTGTCCGCCGATTTTCGGGCAACGTCCATAATAAAAGTGTTTTCCTGGGAGGTTGGCAATTGATAGTATTTGGGGATGCCACTGTAAAAGGCCTGCTTGGAATATTTAACCAAATCTACAACCGATACCGGTCTTGAAAGTTCTGGGATATCATTGATGACCGTTCCCAATTCGTCCATTTTCTTCAGAGTGGATGATTTTAATACCCCCTTGGGTCTTTTGGTGTCTACCACAATTTCTACGGGCATGATACCGTCAAACTCCTCTTCAAAAAAACGTATATCTTTAAAGAAATCCGCTTTTTTGGGCATGTCTTCTATAGGGCTCCCGGAAATATCTATTTGATAAATACCAATGATGCTGGCTACCAAAAGCATTATGGATACAATATAGACCGATATTCTTCTTTCCCTAACTATTCTTTCCATCCAACTAACAAAGGTCTCAATCCACTTG
>CAXAVP010000251.1:0-6422 GCA_963972175.1 uncultured Arenibacter sp. | reverse complement strand
ATAAGGACTTTGGCACCGTAGTGGATTCTAGCAATACCCTGACCAGCAAAATTGGACGTTACTTTACACAGCTTAAAAAATCACAATTTATAGATAGTGTACATCTTGTAAACCCAGAATTTGATCTGGTTTCAAAACAACTGGATTACTATACCGCTTCAAAAAATGCCTACCTGTACGGTCCGTCTACCATCACTGGGGAAACCTACAAAATGTATTGCGAACGTGGGTTTTACGACACCAAGATAGAAAATGGGTATGGTATTAAAAATACCCGCATAGACTATAACAACCGTATCATTAAGGGTGATAGCCTATACTTCGATAAAAAATCTGAATTTGCTTCGGCTACCAACAACATCACTATACGGGACACCATTAACAATGGTTTGATCAAGGCCCATTATGCGGAGGTCTATAAGGCCAAGGATTCGGTATTTGCCACCAAAAGGGCTGTTGCCATTAATTTGGTTGAACAAGACTCCCTATATATGCACGGTGATACGCTAATGATAACAGGTAAACCAGAACAACGCATACTTAGGGCCTTTAAAAATGCTAAATTTTATAAAACCGATCTTAGCGGTAAGTGTGATTCCATACATTTTAATCAAAAGACCGGCATAACCCAATTGATTACCAAGCCCATAATCTGGAACGGTGAAAACCAAATGACAGGAGACAGCATACATTTACTGTCCAATCTGGAAACCGAAAAACTGGACTCTTTAAAAGTTATCAATAACGCTTTTATTATTGCCATGGATACCGTAGGCAAGGTAGGCTATAACCAGGCCAAGGGTAAAGATCTATTTGGAAAATTTGAAGACAACAAACTCAATTTGATCGATCTTGTTAAAAACACCGAGGTTATTTATTATATGTACAATGACGATCAAGAACTTATTGGTATAGACAAAACTATTTGCAGTGCTATTAGAATAACCATGGCCAACAATGAGATAGAGGATATTACCTTTATCACCAATCCCGACGGTGATATATTCCCGGAAAAGGATCTCCCTGACAACAGTAGAAAATTAAAAGGTTTTATCTGGCGTGGCGATGAGCGCATCCTTACCAAGGACGACATATTTGATGAAGACGACAATAATATTAAGTTGGTTACCATTCAGGGGGTAGACAACCCCATCGATTTGGATGTGGACCCTGCGGAAGCACAAGAAGACCAAAGGAGACGCGATTCCATAAATGCTTCCAAATTACCAAAGGCCAGTCCCATTGAGAAAAAATCGGATTCGGTTAAACCGGTTAAGAAATCCATCGACCCAAAACCTATTGCACAGGAGCAGGACTCCCAAAAAAGGTATGAGGAAGGGGAGCAAGAAGACGGGCTTCCTCTGGGGTACTACCTAATTGCCAATGTTTTTCAGATAGAGAAAAACGCTAAAAAGTTTAAGCAAAAGCTTAGTAAAAAAGGCTTTGAATCCAAATATTTTCATCGGAAATTCAACGATTTTCATTACGTATATCTGGGGTACTACAGCACCTGGGATGAAGCATTGTATGCCATGGAGAACAATTACAATGGGGAATATACCGAGGAAACTTGGATTTTCAGAATGGTAGATAAGTAGAGGTGGTAATGAAAGAGGATTACTTTAAATACCAGGCGCAGACATCGCCACACCCTTTGGCCATGGAAATTTCCCATGCCAGTGGAAGCTATATTTATGATGTTGACGGGAAGGCCCATCTCGATTTTGTTGCCGGGGTATCGGCCTGTAGTTTAGGACACTGTCACCCTAGGGTGGTAAAGGCCGTTCAAGACCAGGCACAAAAATACATGCACGTAATGGTATATGGGGAATATATACAGGAGCCGGCCGTAGCTTACGCCAAACTACTTGCCAAACATCTCCCCTCCCCTTTGGAGACTACCTATTTGGTGAACTCCGGAACGGAAGCTATGGAGGGAGCCCTAAAATTGGCTAGACGATATACTGGCAGAAGTCAAATATTGGCCGCCAACAAGGCCTACCATGGCAATACGATGGGCAGCCTCAGTTTAATGGGCTACGAAGAACGAAAAAGTGCGTTTAGACCCCTTATCCCCGATATTGGTTTTATAAATTTTAATGTCGAGAAAGACCTAAAAAAAATTACCCATAAAACCGCTGCCGTTGTTTTAGAGACCATACAAGGTGGAGCTGGTTTTATTCTACCTCATAAAGATTACCTAAAAAAAGTAAAGGATCACTGTAAGGCAGTAGGAGCATTATTGATACTGGATGAAATACAGCCGGGGTTTGGGCGTACTGGGAAATTGTTTGCTTTTGAACATTATGATTGTACGCCAGACATTCTGGTAATAGGCAAAGGAATGGCAAGCGGTATGCCAGTAGGTGCATTTGTGGCCTCGCACAGCATGATGCAGAGCCTTCAAGAAAGT
Source organism: uncultured Arenibacter sp. (assembly GCA_963972175.1). Classification (GTDB taxonomy): domain Bacteria; phylum Bacteroidota; class Bacteroidia; order Flavobacteriales; family Flavobacteriaceae; genus Arenibacter. The sequence continues at coordinate 4,009 of CAXAVP010000251.1, read as the reverse complement.
CCAAAATTGGGTCATATCACCACCTTTGGCGGTAACCCGGTAATTGCGGCTGCCTGCTTGGCCACCTTGCAAGAAATTACCGAAAGAACCCTTATAGCAGATAGTTTGGATAAGGAAATGCTCTTTAGAAAACTTTTACAACACCATTTAATAAAAGAGGTTAGAGGCAAGGGGTTAATGCTGGCCCTGATAATGGAAAAACCGGAGATAGCCAATGAATTGATCCTAAGATGTTCCAAGATGGGGCTAATTCTATTCTGGCTGCTTTTTGAACCAAATGCTGTCCGAATATCCCCTCCACTGACCATTACAAAAGAAGAAATCACTATTGGTTGCGAGCTTATTTTAAAGGTATTGAACTCCCTTGAACAATAATTTGTTAACTAATTTGTTAATAATATAGACCAAAACGGTCGGAATTAAAGACCTCAAAAGAGTATTTTAGTTCTATGAATAACTAAGAAGTTCCTATGGCGTTAGAACCAAACGAAAGACCGGGGCAACCAATTGCTAAGTTTGAATCCATGCTTAAAACGGATGATGTCTACTTCTTTGATGCGGAAGATTTTCAGGATATTATTCACCATTATCTCAACAGCGGAAAAATTTCATTGGCAAAAAAAGCCATAAAGATTAGCTTGGAACAGCATCCAGGCAGTATAGAACTTAAGTTATTATCTATAGAGGTGCTGGTTTTTGAGAATAACTTGGAGTTGGCAGAAAAGATGTTGGATGAGCTACAATTAATAGACAGTAGCAACGAAGAAATTTACATTCAAAGAGCCAATATATATTCTAAAAAGGATAATCACGAGGCAGCTGTCACCCTATTAAATCAGGCACTGAATCTTACGGATGATAGTTTTGATATCCACTCCCTTCTTGGAATGGAATATTTGTTCATGGATAATTTTGAGGACGCCAAACAAAACTTCATGATGTGCGTTTCGTTTGACGAGGAAGATTACTCTTCCCTTTACAACGTAATCTATTGCTTTGAGTTTCTAGAAGACTATGACGGTGCCATTGCGTACCTTAACGATTATCTGGAACGCAACCCATACAGTGAGGTGGCCTGGCATCAATTAGGGAAGATGTATTTCTCTAAAGACCTGTTACAAGAAGCCTTAACAGCCTTTGATTTTGCCATAATTTCAGACGATACCTTTATAGGAGCCTATTTTGAGAAAGGAAAAGTTTTGGAAAAAATGGGGCGATACAACGAGGCCATAGAAAATTACGAAACCACAATTTCTATTGAGGACCCCACCTCCCACGCCTATTTAAGGATTGGCAGGTGCCATGAAAAGTTGGGGAATTTTGATATGGCCAAGACGTATTATTACAGAACGGTCCATGAAGACCCATTGCTGGATAAGGGATGGCTAGCCATTACGGATTACTATATTAGACAAGAGGATTATAAAAAAGCCCTTCATTATATCAACAAAGCGATAAATATTGATGGGGAGAATTCCAAATATTGGAAAAAGTGCGGTAAGATCCATGCTACCCTCAACAACAACGACGAGGCCTATTATGCCTATCAACAGGCCGTAGATTTAGGTAATTACGAATTTGACACTTGGTTTCATTGGGCAGACACGGCCATTCAGAATCTGGATGTACACTCGGCCATAGAAATCTTGCTTCAGGGCCATGAATTTTACCCGCAGCGATGTGAAATGCAATATAAAATGGCTGGCTTTTATCTTTTGATCAGTGATTTCCCCAGAGCCCAATACCGACTATTAAATGCCCTAAAAATTGATTTTGAACAGCTGCATTTGTTTAAGGACGAATTCCCTCAATTCTACAATACCGATTGGGCCCAAAACTTAATTGAGGATGTGAAAAAAGCTTCCAGATAAAAAAGCTATTTTTGTTTTTTTTATCATATATGGAAAACCGCAATTTATTAAGCTACATTTTTATTTCATTAAAGGGTATGGCCATGGGCGCTGCTGACGTTGTACCAGGGGTATCAGGTGGTACCATAGCCTTTATCTCCGGTATTTACGAGGAACTTATTAGCAGTATAAACAATGTTAACCTATCGCTTTTAAAAACCCTGAGAAAGCATGGCTTCAAAGCCTTTTGGAAGAAGCTCAATGGAAATTTTCTGTTGGCCCTTCTAATAGGTATTGCTATCAGCGTTCTTTCCCTTGCAAAACTTATTAGCTGGCTCATGGAGAACAAGCCCATTCCCCTATGGTCCTTTTTCTTTGGCCTGGTCTTGGCAAGTATCATATTTGTAGGTAAGGAGATTAAAAAATGGAATATGGCCGCGGTACTAATGTTAATTTTTGGGGCCGCCATAGCCTACTATGTAACCACCTTGCCCCCTTCGGAGAACTCAGCCTCACTTCCATATTTATTCCTATCAGGTGCTCTGGCCATTTGCGCTATGATTCTACCTGGCATATCCGGAGCCTTTATCTTAGTGCTCCTAGGCTCATACAAGACCGTATTGGACGCTGTTCATGAACGCGATATAAAAATTATCATTACAGTAGGTATTGGTGCCATCTTTGGCTTGTTAAGCTTTGCAAAGCTTCTAAAATGGATGTTTACCCATTATAAAAATATTACACTCGCGCTTTTGACCGGATTTATACTGGGGTCCCTAAATAAAATATGGCCCTGGAAAGAGGTACTGGAAACCAAACAATTCGGAGAAAAAATAATCGCCATAAAAGAACAGAACATATCCCCATTTTACTTTGACGGGGAGCCACAATTAATATCTGCCGTTATACTGGCAATCCTTGGTTTTTCCCTTATTTTTATACTGGAAAAATTAGCTACTAAAAAGTAAACGCCCGGCCCCGGAATGAAAGACCCAAGAACATTACAGGACAAATTCTTCCTTGTCATTAAAGGCTTGTTTATGGGTGCTGCCAACAAAGTTCCTGGTGTATCTGGTGGAATAGTAGCCTTTGTAGGTGGGTTTTATGAAGAATTTATCTACTCACTTCAAAAGGTCAATGCCAAAGCCTTTAAACTACTGATCAGCGGTAGGTTAAAAAGTTTTTATCGCTACACCAACGGACAGTTCCTGTCATTGCTCATTTTTGGGATGTTGGTAAGTTATTTTAGTGTTTCCAAAATTCTGGATTATTTTTTGGAACGAAAAGAACTTTATGTTTGGGCCGCTTTTTTTGGTATGATATTGGGTTCTATCTATTATATAGCAAAAGACTATGGCCACTGGAGCAAAAAGACCATCCCCGCTGGTATTTTGGGACTCATAGTGGGCATATCCATAAGTTTTCTTAATCCAGCCAAGGAAAACGACAATCTGATATTTATATTTTTTTGCGGCATTATTAGCGTATCGGGTATGACACTCCCTGGCTTATCCGGATCTTTTATACTTATTCTTTTAGGCAATTACGTACTTCTTTTGGTAGACTCTGTCAATGCCCTTTATGACACTTTTGCAGATATATTAAAATGGGACTTTAGTTTTATACACAATGCAAAACGATTGAACACATTAAGAATACTAGGAGTCTTTACTTTTGGATCGGCTGCGGGACTAGTTACACTTTCCCATTTATTGAGTTATGTCCTAAAGCATTACAAACATTTGACCACAGCCGTTATAATAGGATTTATTACAGGGTCTTTAGGAGTGGTCTGGCCCTGGAAACGCACCTTGTTTAAAAGCGATGCCAACGGAAATCTACTTCTAGACACCAACAACAACCCCATTATAACGAACTACGAAAGATACCTTCCCGATATGGCTAAAGCCGAATCTTGGTGGGCTATTTTCTTTGTGATTTTTGGAATTTTAATTTTATTAAGTTTAGACTGGTATGGAAAAAATAGAAAATAAAATGGTAAGATTTGGACTAATTGGAAAAGATATTTCCTATTCCTTTTCAAGGGGTTATTTTTCCAAAAAATTTTCCAAACTAGGCTTAAACTCCCATTCGTATGAAAATTTTGATCTGTCCAAAATAGATCAATTTAAAGATGTAATGGCCCATAACAATAATAT
>CAXAVP010000250.1:0-6428 GCA_963972175.1 uncultured Arenibacter sp. | reverse complement strand
CAATTCAATAAGTGTTTGAACTTTAGGTTTGCAAATATAGGTATGGAAAATTCTAATTTCCTAATCTTTTAAAAAAAATTATAGATTAAACGCTTTTTTCACTGCTTCCAAGGCGTCCAATTTTTCCCAGGTAAACAATTCCACTTCTTTTTCTATACGCCCATTATAAGGGGATTCAAAAACTTTGGTCACGCTTTTTGGCTCCTTGCCCATATGGCCATAAGCAGCAGTTTCCAGATATATAGGATTCCGCAGTTTTAAACGTTCTTCAATGGCAAAAGGACGCATATCAAAAAGTTCTGCCACTTTTTCAGCTATTTCCCCATCACTAAGCCCTACTTTGGAGGTACCATAGGTATCCACAAAAATAGAAGTGGGTTCTACTACCCCAATAGCGTAACTTACCTGCACCAACATTTCATCTGCCACTCCGGCCGCCACAAGGTTTTTGGCCGCGTGTCTGGCGGCATAGGCGGCACTCCGGTCTACTTTACTGGGGTCCTTTCCACTAAATGCCCCACCACCATGGGCTCCCTTGCCCCCATAGGTATCCACTATTATCTTTCTACCGGTTAAACCAGTATCCCCATGCGGCCCTCCGATAACAAATTTCCCGGTTGGGTTAATATGGTAGGTTATGCTATCATTGAACAATTTCTGAATATCCTGTGGCAATTGCTCCTTTACTTTAGGCACTAACACAGAGATAATGTCCTTTTTTATCTTATCCAACATCACCTCATCACTCTCGTCAAATTCGTCATGCTGTGTAGAAACAACAATAGTATCTATACGCTGCGGCACGTTATCATCAGAATACTCAATAGTCACCTGCGCTTTAGCATCGGGCCTTAAGTAGCCAATGGTATCGCCAACCCGTCGTAAATCGGCCAATACCTGCAATATCTTGTGGGATATATCCAGGGCCAAAGGCATATAATTATCGGTTTCCTTGGTAGCATAACCAAACATCATCCCCTGATCTCCTGCTCCCTGCTCTTCCTTGGAACCGCGATCTACGCCCTGATTAATTTCTTTGGACTGTTCGTGGATCAGAGATATAACTCCACAGGAATCCCCGCTAAACTTGTACTCCCCATTGGTGTAACCTATCCTATTTATGACATCACGAGCTATTTGCTGCACATCCAAATAGGTGTGGCTTTTTACTTCACCTGCCAAGACCACTTGTCCAGTAGTCACCAATGTCTCACAAGCCACCTTACTTTCTGGGTCAAAGGCTAAAAAATTATCCAACAACGCATCACTTATCTGATCTGCTATCTTATCTGGGTGTCCTTCACTAACCGATTCCGAAGTAAATAAATATGCCATAAATCCTTTCTAAATAAAATTAATACGGATTTGACGAAGCGCACTAGAGAAGTATAAATGTTTGAGTTCCATTGGAACAAAAACAATAAAAACTGCTTTAGCATTTGGTTATACTGAAATTACTTCAGCACTTGAGGTTGCAATCAGTCAAATCCTTCCTCGTTTTTTTCGGATACAAAAGTACAAGAATTACCGACGTAACTAAAAATGTTTAACAACATTTTTTACAAAGGAATTTTAAAGATCATATTTTACGTTGAACAGTACATACCTTGGCTGAATAAAATAGGAAGAGGTAGTAAAATACAACTCATTGGTACTGTCCCTGTTCAAGGTATCTGTCCCTAGTAGATTTGTTCCCTTAACTCCAAACTCCCAGGGGCTATCCTTTTTCTGATAGGTAAGATTCCCTTCCAAAAAACTATAGGTATTGTTTATGGTATCTTCCTCATCCCTATACTTATAATAATCGTAATCCAAATTAAAGACAAAAGACTTTAAAAAGGTCGCATCCAATTTGGCATATGGCCTATTGGTGTAGTAGGTGGTGGCCCTGCCGCCATTATCATAGTTGTTTACGCTATACCTGTACCCCAATTCCAAATTGGGCGCATTCCTAAAATTGGTAGCCAGGGAGGATGTATAATTCTGGGTAAAGGATTCAGACTTCCTAGGCTCAAGATCAACTATATTATTGGTAGCAGACCAATTTACATTGGCCCCAACCGAGGCTTTTATTTTACCAAAGGTACGCTGATACCTACCGTTTGCACTTAGGGATTCGTCCTCCAAATTAGAGTTGATCGTACTTCCCACCCTATTAATACCAATTATCTCAGAGGCACTTTTAAGGGCATCAATCCTCTTGGTATAGGTTACATTTCCAAATATATTTGTAAAATTAAACATATTGAAACTAAAGAAGTTCAAGGACAAATTATGATTTAGGGCACTCTCCAGGTCCCTATTCCCTGAATAAACCGAATTATAGTTGTTTAGGACATAGGCCTCCGCGAACTTTGTGATATCTGTAAAAGAACGGGTTACCCGATAATTAAATCTAATATTTTCAGACTTCTTAAGTTGGGCGTTGATATACAAATCGGGCAACAAAACGGTAAGATCACCCTTAACCGTACTACTTAACTGAGTGTTTTTGGTTCCATATTGATGCAAGGTCACCCCCGGGTTAAAAGTGAAAATTCCAGCGATTACCTTGTAATGCAAGCCCAAATACAAATCCGAAATACTATAGGTTAGGTCGTTATTAAATTCGGAGTCCGCAAAATCCAACGAAGTCTCGTTATCCAAAATTTGAAAGATATTGGAGTCGAAATTTTGATGGCTCTGCGTGGTTCCCAATGTGAAGTTTAAATTGCTTTTTAATCCGGTTACCCAATAGTAATCCAATTTGGCATCAACCTTATTGGTAACAGTGCTTTTACCCTGGTTAAGGTTGTAAATATCCTGATCTTGATCTACCGGAAAAATATCGATAAAGGCAAAATTATCCCGTATGGCCGTATAAAAAGGATCTTCATCTTGATAAATATGCTGGGCCTCAAAAGCAAATATGTTCTTGGCATTCTGCGAAGTATAATAAATATTGGCATTCTGACTTACAGATACCGGTTGCTGCTTTTTTACTTCGGTAATTTCATCGGTAACATCGGACACCGAGAGCACATTTTCCACTTCATCATCATCAGATTGCTTAAGCAGCACATCGTAATCAAATTGAAACCTGTCATTAGGTTTATATACCGAGCTAAATTTTGCCAAACCCAAATGCGCAGTTTGGTCCGTGGCAGTGGTAGCGTCCTCGGTTTCATTGGAAGAGATATAAACCCTTCGCGTTTGGTTTTCCATTTGGGTCCCGGTATAGGAATAAATACCAAAACCACTAAGGTCCCAATTTTCTTTTGGGGAATAACTAAAATTCACGGCAGCAAACTTGGTATCTATTTCCTTCGCCCTATTATTCTGCAAGCTGGACAGGCCTAGACCATCCCCTCCGATATTTATAGAGCTCCCTCCCCTTGTTCCCAAGTTTCTAAAACCCCCAGTAAAATTCTGGTAATCCCTTCTATTGAAGGGTGCCTCTCCTATATTGTTAAGATCTGTAATAATGTTGATACTGTATTCCGGACTGTAGTAAAAAAGCTTAGGGTGCGCCAGATAGCTATCCTCTGTACCGTATCCAGCCGTTATCTCCCCAAACCAAAAGCGTTTTTTTCCTTCTTTAAGTTTTATATTTAGGGCCACATTATCATTATCGTTGGTCAACCCTTTCATTTGGGTTACTTCATTATAATTTCGCAACACCTCTATTTTATCCAATGCATTGGCCGGGATATTTTCTGCTGCCAACTTGGAATCCCCATCAAAGAAATCCTTTCCTTCCACCATTACCTTTGTCACCTGCTTGCCCTCTACCTCTATTTGTCCGTCATCATTTATCTCCACTCCTGGCAAATTGGACAGCACATCCTTTAATTTTTTTTCAGTACCCGTTACAAAGGAATCCGTATCGTATACTATGGTATCCCCCTTAACGGAAACTGGCATCTCATAGGTAACTTCCACCTCATCCAGCTGATTGGCCTGCTCATGCATCACTATATCCTTGTCGGCATTGCCATCCGGTGCGGTAAAGGAAAATTCTTCCGTCTTAAACCCCAAATAACTAACACGTACTTTGAAATTGCTGCCCGATTTCAGGTTTAGTTTGTATTGTCCGCTGTGATTGGTAATGCCATAGGATTCCAAAGCATTGGTTTCTGTATTAATGGCGATTACATTCGCCATATCGATCCCCACCCCGGTCGTATCTTTTACAATTCCCGATAGGGTGATTTCTTGGCCATAAGCTGTTGACAACATTAAAAGCACCGCCAATACTGAAAAAAAATTCTTTTTATACATCTATAATAGTTAAAACACCAAAAGGATAAATTTGCACGAAACTGTCTATGATACTTATTGAGGCCTTCCCCCACCCCTTCTACCGCCTCCACGACGGAAATTCTCTCTCATTTCTGCCATCTTTTCCTTGGCAATTTTATCATACTCCTCCTGGGTAACTTTTTTGCCTCCATTGGGCGCTTTAATTTCTTTTCTATCTGCCGGGTTGATCACAATTTTGGTACACAGCACAACTGTTACATCATCACTGACCTCCAAAATCAACCCAGGTAGCCCCCAATATTCCCCGGGTCCTTGGCTCACTGGAATGTCTGGAGTATACCAGGCCACTATCTCTACATCCTTTTCAATGAACTCCTCTTCTTCCTTGTTTTCGGTATTTTCTCCCCTGCGACGGAACATAGCCCTCATATTGGGTCTTTTTATACTATTAATGGCCGTAGCCTTAAAAGCTGTATAGTTCCCAATCTGTTTTGTTTCCCCTCCTAACTTCCAGTCCAATTCTGGCAATTCATCATCTACCATAAAGATTTTACCCAGCAGTTCATTCTTTACCTTATACCTTCCTTCTTTTACATCTTTATAATAATCTCCACCGTCAGCGCTCATCATTCCAAACCTCATTCGCCCCCCTCCATTACCAGGCTGCTCCAATCTTTCTTCTTCCTTATAAATAGACTGCGTTTTATCAAAAGTTAGCTTGTAGGTACGCTCATTGGCATCCTTTATCCTTTGCATGATCTGTTTTTTCCTATCCTCCGGCATCTGCCTACCGTCCAAATTAATATCAACAGAAGTTTTACTGAAATAAGTAGCCTCACCCTGAAAGTCTTGAGCATAAATACCCGTGATAGGGGTGATTGAAATCAGTAGTAAAAAAAGGTGGTTTTTCATTTTGTTATAGTTTAATATCAAGCTTAAGACTACAAAGAAGTCTTTTGGTTTAATCAATACCTGAAAAAAAATCGTCGTCCCATGGCATAGGTTTTTTATCGGATATTCATCCAAAGATTTTTTTTTGCTCGCTATATCTTGTATATTGCACCCCTTAATTAGCAGTATCCACAACACTAACCGTAATTACAGAGACCTATGCATATCGCCGTTGCAGGAAATATTGGGGCTGGAAAAACTACCTTAACCAGATTACTGGCCAAACACTACCAATGGGAAGCTCAATTTGAAGATGTAGTTGACAATCCATATTTAGACGACTTTTACAATCAAATGGAACGATGGAGTTTTAATCTCCAGATATATTTTTTAAACAATAGGTACCGACAAATATTACAGATTAGAAAAAGTGGAAAAAACACTATACAGGATCGTACCATTTATGAGGATGCCCATATTTTTGCCCCCAACCTGCACGCCATGGGACTCATGACCAATAGGGATTTTGACAATTACACCAGTCTTTTTGAGTTAATGGAAACCTTGGTACAACCCCCTGATTTGTTGATCTACCTTAGGAGTTCCATCCCTAATTTGGTAAACCAAATACACAAAAGGGGCCGTGATTACGAAAACAGTATTTCCATAGATTATTTAAGTAGGCTAAACGAGCGCTATGAAGCCTGGGCCCAAAGCTATAGCAAGGGCAACCTTCTCGTTATAGATGTGGACAAACTTAACTTTGTTGACATCCCTGAAGATCTGGGATTGGTGATCAATAAGATCGATGCAGAAATAAACGGCTTATTCTAACACGCCCGGCTACACTACACCAGCCAAGCCAAGTATAAGTCTAGAAAAAAATGGTGTCCAAGCTAAACCTGTTGCTTGCCCCTTGTTCTTATAGGTGCCATGAGGCAGGCCACAACCAAATTAAAATTGCCCCGGCCACAACAGCAATCCCAAAGGAAATTGCAATCCATCGACCCAACTCCTTACTGCCCAACACCCGCGCCAACACTCCCTTAAAAGCAAGGTTGGACAATGAAGCCAATAGAATAAGTCGCCAACCCGTAGCTGCATTCAGGGTATCGGTTTTAACTAGTTGAGACAAGGAAAGGGTAATGGCATCCACATCTGTCAGCCCGCTAATTATGGCCACAATATACAAAGCCTCATTCCCCAATTCCTCCTTGGCAAAGGCAACAGCCAATAATATAGCCCCGTAAAGCAAACCAAAAACCAAAGCACTTTTAAATTGGGCCGGATTACTA
>CAXAVP010000249.1:0-6469 GCA_963972175.1 uncultured Arenibacter sp. | reverse complement strand
CATTTAGGGCACAGTTCAGAGGTGCTAGAAATACAGAATTCTTCCTGTTTAGGTTGAGTCAGTTATTTGCATAAATATTCAAACACCCAGAAAATGGACTTGATCCAAAGTGAGCCTTTTCCTCAATTTAGGTAAAACAAAAAAGGCTCCCAATTTCTTGGAAGCCTTGTCTTTGTTACTGTGGGCCCTACTGGATTCGAACCAGTGACCCCCTGCTTGTAAGACTTTGATTTCGAGTTTTAAACGTAATTAAAACACTTTATATTTTACTTATTTTCAATTAGTTAAGTTCATTTTAACAAAACTCCATATCATATAACATCATATGATTTCAAAAAAAAGTGTGCACAAAGTGAGCATTATTTTTTCCTAAATTTAAGTAAAATTAAGGAGAAAATGGCAAAGATTAGGTTGATATTGGACACCAGAAAATCGGTAAGAAGTTCGACCAATGGACTGTACCCTGTAGCCATCCGATTATTTCATAAAAAGGCAAGGATCATTCGCCTACCCTACCATTGTCCCAAATCAGGATGGGACGACCGGTATATGCGTATGAAAAAATCCGCTTTCAAAAATAGCCACATGGATTGTGACAAGGCCAACGAAAAAATGTATGACCAACTGCACACGGCCCACAAACTTATCACCGATATAGGTGACAGTATCAACTCCATTGATGTCGATACACTAGTCCAGTACATACATCAAGCTTGGGACAAAAAAGTGGATACCAAAATACGGGACGATGTTGATAACGGTATTACCCTCGGGGAGTGGGGAAAAGTGATCATCGACAGAAAACTATTGTCCAACAAACCCAGTACCGCATCCTGGTATGCAGGTGCCATTAGAACCCTTACCAAATTCAACAAGGGAAAAGACTTGCGCCTAAACCAGATTACAGTGACCTTTTTGACCAATTTCCAAACGGCACAAGAGGCAAAAGGCAACTCCAAAAATGGGGTAAGTGCCTATTTGAGGGCCATAAGGGCCGTATACAACAGCGCTATTAGGGAAGACCAATTTTACACGAAAAAAAACCCTTTCGACCATTATAAAATACCAACTTCCAGGCGTACCAAAAAAAAGGCCGTCGAAAAAGTCGATTTTATAAAAATCAGGGAAGTACACTATGCCAAGGGCAGTCCCGTATGGCATGCCAAAAATTATGCCCTGATCATGTTCAACTGCAGGGGGATGAATTTTGTTGATCTGGTAAAACTAAAGTTAAGTGACATACACCAAGACCGCATATTCTATGGCCGCAGCAAGACCGGTGACCAGTTATCCGTCCGCATAACGGAGGAACTCGCAGGTATACTTAGTTATTATACCTTGGGCAAATCCAAGGAAGATTATCTGTTTCCAGCCAACTATGACGGGAGCACAAAACATTATGAAAAATACAAGACCCTCAGACGCAGGATGAACGGCCACCTCAAGACCATTGCCCGGGATGCCGGCATAGAAGAGAATTTCACCACATATACCATCCGACATTCCTGGGCCACCATCGCCAAATACATGGGAATACCCACAGAGGTTATCAGCGAAGGGCTTGGCCACAATTCCCTTAAAACGACCCAGATCTATTTACGGAGTTTCACCAACCACGTTTTAGATGAGGCCAATGAGATGGTTGTTTCTTAAATTGTCCATGGCATTTTAATTAATCCTTTAATAGGGCGCGGTCCAAGTGGACATACCCTCCATCTACTGAAATAAACTGCCCGGTGGTATGCGAAGATTTGTTGGAAATTGTGAACAGACAAGTGTCGGCAATTTCCTGAGGGGTGGTCATTCGGTTTTCGAACGGAATTTTCTTTACTATGGATTTCAATTTTTCCTCCCCGTTCTTTAGGGTATTGATCCAATTGTCATAGGCTGGGGTCCAACTCTCGGCAATAATAATGGCGTTCACCCTTATACCATCCTTTATCAGGTCGACTGCCCATTCCCTGGTAAGCCCCAATACCCCGCCTTTGGAGGCTGCATAGCCAGAAGTACCTCCCTGTCCGGTCAGCCCTACCTTGGAACCAATATTAAGAATATTTCCCTTGTTTTTTTTGATGTATGGCAAACAATATTTGGTCATGGCAAAGAAACTTACAAGATTTAGTTTTAAGGACCACATAAAGTCTTCAATGGAAGCGTCAAGTCCTGCGCCGTCGTTTACACCTACATTATTTATTAGGATGTCTATTCTACCGTATTTCGCCCCAATTTCCGCAACGGCCTTTTCAATTTGCCTCGGATCGGAAAGATCGGTCTTGACAAAAATGGAATCTATTCCGCGTTCCTGTAATTCTTGGGCATATCCATATCCACGGTCGTTCCTGCAGACAATCACGGGTATCGCCCCTTCTTCGGCCAGAGCCTGAACAATGGTTTCGCCTATACTACCCTTTATCCCGGCTGCACCCGAGACCACAACAATTTTATCCTTTAATTCTAAATCCATTGCTCATATGTTATAAAGTTTGCTTTGCCTGAATTAGTACTAATCCAAGTATTTCTGTCTTTTTAAAACCAGCCGGATCCTTTACCTAATCCATAATTTAATTACCTATGATTGAGTAATCAAAATAATTTCTTTTCAATGTATTTTATATCCCCTAAGCAATACAAATTCCCTTGTTACAATATTTACTTCAACATAGTAAAGCTCGCCATTCAGAATATTATTTTTATGGACCTCTCTATTATCACATCAAATTAAAATATAAGCGTGCAAATCCTCATAATCACTTAGAAATTTCCAACAGCAAAAGAGATTCCAATTTACTTACACACAGGGCTAGGCTTATACCTTAATATTTTTTTTCGACTGGCATGTCTAATCTTAGCAACCCAATTAGCCGTATAAAAATTGAAACCCGACCACAGTATTCTATTTTAACACTAATAAGGATTCTACAATACTCAATACCAGCTTAAACTCCTCATCAACAAATTTGGTATCATAGGCGTGTACCTTATCATTTGAATTAAGTATATCTTTCTTCAATGCTTGGTGATTGGCATCTTTATACCGGGCAACCGCCCATTCCAAGTATTGGTTATCACTTAGTTCTTTTGATATTTTTTGTAATAATTCCTGTATCTGATTATTTCTTTTAAACTTCTCCAACACGACTAATTGGAAGTACAGTTTTGAACTTTCATGAAGGTAGTCCGGAGTTTGATGTGACATAATCCTCTCAAAATATTTTTCAGCTTCTTCCGGCTCTCCTTTCTTGTTATAGGCTAGGGCCAAAAGATAATCATCCAATCGCTCGTCCACATCGTAATGTTTCCCCACCCCTAGATTTTTGGGCCATAATTTGGCTTTCTTTGCGTAGAAAATGGCCGCATCGTAGTCTTGGGCCAGCAACGATTGCATGGCCAAGCGCACACAAGTCTCATGGTAGACCGTCCTGCCTTCCGTTGCCCCTTCAAATGGCAGCACATTAAAGGTTTCAAGAAAATGAAGCCCCTCCTTATACTCTTTTAGCTGCAATAATATTTTTGCATAGCGCATGCCCAATACTGCCTTTTCCGGATATTTGGACAAAGCCTTTTTTGTGAGTTTTTTGGCGGCCTTCCATTGATCGGTTTCCATGTAGTGTTCTATCCATGCAAGTTGTACGCGCCAATTTTTATTATCTAGATCAACTGCACGTTCAAGGGCTTCAAGCCTAGTCTCCGCACTTCCCGGGAACAATTTGATCTTTGCCAAATAAAAGGGTACAAAATCCGGTTCCTTGCCACATTGCAAGAACAACTTCTTGGCCTCTTCCAAATTTCCCTTGCTCCATTGTTGTAAAGCCAGGTAATACTTAAATTTCCAGTGATCGTTTTTCTTTATGAACTCCCTTAGCACCTTAGCGGTCTCAGTTCTATGGGGAAATACCATCTCCGCATCCATGGCTATCACCTCTTCCAATAGATTTTTCCGATCTCCCTGACCCAAATGGGCCATGAACAGGGCTACGATAGGATGTTGGGGCGACATTTCAAGTATTTGCAAGGCCTCCTTCTCTGCCCCATAGGCCATGTATTGCAATGCTACCTCTAAATAGGACTCATAAGCCAGTTCGTTGGTGATCTTTGCCAGGACTTCTTTCTGAGTGAGAGTTCCCAAAAAATAATTTTCAAAAGCATGGATTAAATTGGTGGCATCCTGCTCGTAAATTTTTGCCAGAACCCTCTCTCCTTCTTTAACATTGCCCATTTTCCTCAACAGTATTGCCCTAAGTTCCATTGCGGAAATAGCATGGGAATTATAGGTTAACGCCTTATCCGTATATTCCAACGCTTTGGCATATAGCCCTTCCTTCATAAAAAGTTTTGCCAATTCCGTATAAGAAGCGGTTCGCATGCCTACGGATTGGGAGGCAATGGAAAAGCCGCTTTTGGCATCGGCCGGGTTGCCCAAGGAAGTATTGGCCAGTCCGTATATATAATTCGCCAGTCCGTCATAGGTATCTATTGCCAAGGCTTTTTTGGAGAGCTCCAAGGTCTTTTCCCAATTTTCCATTCGGTAATAACTCAGTCCCAATCTGCTTAATGTAGGGACATGGGTAGCTTCTGTTTCAAAGCTTTTCAAATAGGTTTCATGGGCCTCGGTATACCTTCGTTGTTTTTCAAGTTCCAGGCCTTTTACATACAGTCCGTATGCAGATTCCCAATCGAATGCCGTTTCTGGTTCATAGGGACGGTCCAGAATGGCTGAAGCATCATCGGAATTGTAGACCAATAAATGATCACCAACCACCACTTGGATTTCCTGGTCCCCTTCAATGTTCAAGGTCTCTGCATATAGGTCTAAGGTACTTAACTCCAGGTCCCTTCTAAAATGCGTCCTAGTTCTTGTCCGCACTTCCATATAGGTGTCCAATGGCTGTAGGGCACTTAATCGGATTTCAAGGCTGCTACCTTTTCTCTTTACATTCAAAACCCCATATTCCGATGCGGCGACCATCCCTTTGGTCCCTTTAAGGGGAAACCATAGCTCTTTGGCAATATCCACATCATGGGGCATAAATTCCCGATGCTTAAATGGTGTAAAAGTACTGCTATTGGCAGCTTGGTTAAAGAGTTTACCTGCCTGGTATTCTATATACTGCCCATTGGAATCGGTCAACAGCTCTTCCCATATCATACCTTGATCGGACAATCCCCATATCCATATCTTCTTACCGGGCTTATCTACGTAATCGGCATAATGCCCGAACCCAAAATCATCTTCCTGCCAGTAACCTCCAAAATAGTCCGAATAACTATCTATTATATGGTACGATTTATAGATTCCAAAATCATTGTTTTCGTATCGTGAGATATCTCTGCCGGAATCTATGGGCCATTCTCCCAGTTCCCCGCCATGTCCGATTCTTTTGTTGCCGGGATAGATAAACTCCAGGTCACCATCGGCCTTGGCCGCGGCATTCATCCAATGGTAATACGTTACCGGAACCTCACTGGAATTTTCCCATGTGGCGATAGTTTCAAAATAGGCCCTGTCCGGGTGCAGTTTTATCTCTACGTTCCATTTGGTCCTAGATGGCAGGTCCAGTGCTCCCACCACACAGGATACACTCCCATCCGGATACTCCTTTAAAGCATAGTCTACTGGGGTTGCACAGGTAGGGATATGACCGATATCCCCAAAATTGTATTCCAATCCACCAGAGGTCCACGCCCCGCGCATGGCCACATCCCTGAATTTCACTACCTCGTTAAAATACATGAATTCCTTTCCCGTGGATTTCTCTATGGCACCCCATATCTTCCCCCCTACTTCCGGGGATACGTAAACCTTGATATAGTCGTTCTCCAAGACCACCATTTTCCAATCCCGATACTCCCCCTGGTCCGTATAGCCGTCAAAGCGAAAATAAGGATAGATACGGTTTATATTGGGTACGGGATCAGGGTCCCCGAACATATAGGTTTTCATGTTCAGATTTTCTTCCCGAACCGTGGCTTTTTGTGAATATGTGGCATGCATCATAGAAAATGTGACAATAAGTACATTCAAATATTTCATCTTGTTATTATAATTAACACTTTATAATTGTCTATTCAAATACTGTCATTACAAACTATTTACCTCTTGTTGTTTACCCGCAATTATAGATTCTCTAGACACTATGGCCATCTAGATAAGGAGTTTGCATACATTTATTTAAATCTCTACAATTTCATTAATACTTCCTCAGACTACCATCAAGGTTCAGAACTTTTCCAGCCCTCAAATCAAAACGAACCACCTTTTTATGTAAGCGAATTTTTACAGTTCGATTATAGTCAGATTTCAACGTAAGCTTGTCTAGCTTTCCATGTGACCATGCCATATCTACTTCTATTCCACCACGCGCCTTCAGCCCACCAATCTTTCCCGTAGACCATGCTTTGGGGAGTGCTGGTAATATGTGTATTTCTCCTGAATGTGATTGCAAAAGCATTTCGGCCATTCCTGCCGTAG
>CAXAVP010000248.1:0-6479 GCA_963972175.1 uncultured Arenibacter sp. | reverse complement strand
AAGATCAGAAAAACCGAAAAATAAAAGGTCGCCTAAATAGTTTTTAGACGACCTCATATCTTTTTTAAAAGTAACTCTTACTCACCTATAGTACCTATATAGGGCAATTTTTCCAGCTTTCCATTGTTGGCGTTGATAGCCCCAATAACGGCAAAAACAAGGGGGATCCATCTTATAAGACCTAATAAGCCCAAACCAGTTGAGGTAGCTGCCAATCGCAATACCAACCCTATGACAATAGCCAATATCCATACCCTAAGCGATTGGCCTATATGGAATTTTACAAATTCGTTCTTTTTGTCATAGTTTACTATAAAGGCAATTAGTAGGCCAATAGCAGTAATATAACTGATAACGGCCATAATTTTTCCTTCATTTATGGTTTGTTGGTTCATATAAATCCTTTTTTAGGTGGGTAGGCTAATTTACGAAATAATCTGGTTGTTGGATATGACGCCGTAGACCTTTCCTTTTTGTTTTGCTCCCAAGAAACAGCTGTTTTTAGAGGTTGATATAATGTGGTCTTCGCTAAAAGTATACTCCGCATTGGGGTCAAATAATGTTAGCGAGGCTTTTTCGCCCACCCTTAGACTCGGCGATGGTATTTCAAATCGTTCCCGGCCCTTGGTAAGTAATGAAATGGTTGTTTCCAGATCAAAAATTTGATTCAACATGCCAAAGGCTGTTTCCATCCCGATGGTGCCATCTTCGGCATTGTCAAATTCAACCCTTTTTTGCTCTATATCCATTGGTCTGTGGTCTGTGGTCACAAAATCTATAGTACCATTCTTTAGTCCCTTTATCAAGGCTTTAATGTCCTTGTTGGTCCGTAAGGGCGGCATTAATTTATAATGGGTGTCAAACTCCACAAGCGCTTCATCCGTAAAACAAAGGTTGTGTAAGGCAACACTGCAGCTAACATCCAGTCCTTTTTTCTTGGCTTCGGCAATTAATTTTACAGAATTTTCGCTAGATATGGTGGGGATATGCATTTTTCCTCCTGTATATTCCAAAATAAATAGATCCCTAACTATATTGATTTCCTCGGCCAAATGGGGAATCCCTTTTAGTCCCAATTTGGTAGATACTTCTCCCTCGTTTACAATCCCTTTCCCGGCAATCTGCTTATCCATTGGGAAACTTAGTACCAGTCCGTCAAAATTATGGGCATACTGAAGGGCTACTTTTAATAGGTTGGAGTTTTTCAAGGGTAGTTTGTAGTCGTAAAAACCTACTGCGCCTGCAGTTTTCATGTCGTATAGCTCGGCCAGACTTTCACCTTCAGATTTTATGGTCAGGCTCGCCAAAGGGTATAGGGTAGTGGCACTTTGAGCTGCGGCATTACGTAAAAAAATGATATCCGAACTGCTATCTGGAACCGGATTGGAGTTAGGGTTAAGGACTATATCGGTAAACCCGCTTTTGGCAGCAGTGTATAGGCCGTTTGCTATAGTTTCCCTTTCCTCGTAGCCAGGTTCGCCAAAGCTGATGCCCGAATCGAACCAGCCAACGGAGACATGGAGATTTTTGTGCTCTATGACCTTTGTTTTACCCTGCACCTCCAGATTGGACCCTATGTCTTCTATTGTCCCATTCTTTATGTATATATCGCGCTTTTTCATATGAAGATCACCGTTGGTGGGATCTATAATTTTGGCGGACTTTAAGAGTATGTTCATTTTAGATATTTTTGGATAAGAACTTCGATAAGTATAAATGCCAACGCTAAAATAACAAACCATTTCCAAAGCTCGTTGATGCTGTTGTCTTTTTGTATGGTTTGAAATAGAGATGTTATATCATTGTTTATAAGATTGCCCTGAAGGTCACTATTGTCCATATAATCCAGTTTGCTTTCCTCCCTTGGCAGGTTAAAACTGATGTTTTTTATACCCTTTCTTTGGTCGGTAATACTATAAATGCCGGCAGATGTAGGGAAATCGTCAAAAGTTAGGGTGGTTTTATTGCCATAGGATTGTTGATATGGAATAAACTCCAGGCTTTCGTTGGAAACCTTTAGTATTTGGTCTTTGCCTAGACTGATGGGAATATCCAAGGTTATTTTACTCCCTACTATTTCATAGAGCCTTGGCATTTGTAGGCTACTCATTCCCATATTGAAAAAGGTTGGTACGATTAAGGGGGAATTGATAAAATTGGAATTTTCCAGGGAAATTGGAGCAGTAAACAGGTATAGGCCATTTAGCCCTATCAGGAAGGGCTCTCCATTTTGATAAGAGAGAATTTTTGGCAGGGTTGAGGTTGTTTTATAATATGCGTTAACGAAGGGATATTGAAAATTGCTTACTTCCTTATTAAATACATTTTTAAATAAAGGATGGCCAAAGGATATCAGACTAATTTTACGCTCTTCTGCAATGGCAGCAACAAAATTGGAATTGGAGAATGCCCTAATAAAAGTGTTGTATTCGTTGATGTCGGCTTGGTTATTGGGAATTACCACCAAATGACCGCCTGCGTTCCTATAAGCTTGTAGGGTGTTTTGTAGGGATAAGGGAATTGTATGTAGTTCATTGAGTATGATTAAATTTTGTGAGGCTATGCGGCTATAGTTTAGAGTCTTTAAATTAAAGTTTGAAAATAGGAAACTCTCTTCTGTATAAATGCGTTTTAGGTAATCACTGGGCGCTTCCCCAATAGACATCACCTTGATTTTTTCTCGCCGATTAAGATTGAAGTAGAGTTGGTTGTCATATTGCAAACCAGAGTCCGATATAAGTATTTTTCCGTTGATTGCCTCTTTGGCCGGGATGGTAAAATGCACAATCCCTTGAAGGTCTTCATTAAAGGAAGCAGATGTCTTGGCAATTAAATTATCCCCATTGTACAAGGAAACAGGGGTGTTTTCAATTTTCCGACTGGAAGAAAGGAAACAGCTCAGGTCCAAATTCTCTGAGGAAATGGCCCGGGTAAAGGCAGAATCAATAGCAATGTTTAATAGATCTTTTGGTGCGGACTGCACTCTATGCCTAGTCATATTGTACAGTGTGTCATTGGTATGGGAATAAATGCTTTTTTGAAAGTCCGAAATTAGGACAAGGTCATTCTGGGTATTGGGTACATCGGGGAAAAGGGTATTGGCTTTTAAATAGATGTCGTTCAGCTGAAGTTGATTGGTGGAATAGGGAAGGGCCAGTAGATCATTTTTAATGTCGGCCAACTTTACCTCCTTAAACGTTTGGTCGTTGGTGAAAAGGCTAAAGTTGGTTTCTGGTGGCACGGATTTGACCAATTGTTGTACCATATTTTCCAAAATAGTCCCTGTACCCATATTGGCCTGCATGCTTAGAGAGTTGTCTAGATATATTACAATGTTGTTGCTTTTTAAGGCCGCTTTTCCTGGAATAAAGGGTTGGGTAAATGCGACTATCAAGGCACTTAAGAGTAAGAGGCGGGTTAAAAGGAGTAACCATTTTTTAAAAGTATTGCTTCTTCGGGATTCGGCCACTACCTTTTTTAAAATTTTTACATTGGTAAAAGGGGTTTTTTTGAATCTACGGAGTTGAAAAAGATGGATTAAAATAGGAATCAGTAGAAGAAAAAAAGCCCAAAGGAGTTCCGGATGTTTAAACAGCATTCCCAAAATTAATTTTTCAAATATAAGAAAAGTATTTAGGGGCGTTTGTATTTATTGTCTATAAATGGAGCAATACCGCTGTTGTTTTACTACAGCTGAAAAAGGGGAGTGTTCCAACGGTTTGGGACTCAGCAAAAAAAGAAATAGTCACAGCCAAGGCGTTTGCCCTTGGACAATAAATAATCTTCAATGAATTTTTGGGCGTCCTCATTGGCCACGGTAATAATAAGTTGCGGGTCATTTAATTGGCCGATTATTGAATAATGAGCCATTTTTTTTCCATAAATGGTCTTGTCTATTTTTTTGGAATTATCACAGACCCAAATAAAGTCGGTTTTCAAGGCAAGAAGACTTTTGGCCACCTCTTTACCTTTGTTTCCTGCTCCCCATAATACCAATGGTCTTTGGGGTTGATGGTCCAATTTTAGAAAGTAATGCAGTTTAATATCCAGAAAATAGTTTTGGGCGTAATGTTCGCTTGTTCTGGAAGTTCTTGTGGAATAATCGCGCCAATAATGCAGTAAATCCTTGCTAGGTATGCATTTAAGTCCCAATTCATAGAAGCGGAAGGCTAGATCATAATCTTCTGGGTATCGATTGGACAAAAACGCACCTGCCCTATCCAAATCATTTTTATACACCATCCAACAAGGGGATGGGATTACGCATTCCTTATAAATTTCGGTATAGTTGCAGCCCTGCTCCGTAAGGCGGTTTAACCATTGTTCATAGCGTTTATAACCACCTCCAAGGCCCTCCTCCGAGAAGTACGCTACCTTGCCCAGGGCGATATGTCCCTGCCCGTGCTCTTGAAGGGGTTTCAACATGTTCTCCAGTTTCTTCTTGGCCATTATATCGTCAGAATCCATTCTGGTAACAAAAGTCCCACTAGCTCTGGAATAGGCAGTGCGCAAGGCGGCTATGATACCATTGCCCTCATTGTCCATAACATTGATGCGCCCATCATTATTGGCAAAATCATTCATGATTTGGACACTTTTGTCCGTAGAATGGTCATTTACCGCAAGTATCTCCCAGTTTTCATAGGATTGGTTTAGGACGGATTCTATGCATTCGGGCAGGTATGCCTCGGTGTTTTTAAAGGGGATAAGGATACTGATACTTCTATTGTTCATGTGCCTAAATTTGAATAATAATTTTTTTAAGGCGATAGAAATAGGGTACAGCACAAAACTAGCATAAGCAATGGTATGCCTTGATTGGAGCCATAAGGGGTGGTTAGTTGGTGTTTTTTACATTTTTAATGTTCAATTCCTTTATTGCCGCCAACATGGCCCTAAGACAAGCCTCTTGGGTAGCGGGATGCATTTCTTTGTCTTTTTGGGTATGATAGCTTTTTATGAACCCACTGGCAGATGACCAGACCGTATGCATCACACCCAAAAAGTGCCTTTTCATTTCTGGGGTGGAATTTTCTTTAAAGTTATGTATCATCTTAACCTGCTCCCTGGCCACTTGGGGCTTCTTCCAAGGACAGGCAATAACGTCCAATCCCTTGAGGGCAAATAGGGCAGGGGTAGGGAGGGCCTTTTCATAATGCCAGTCGCAAATCACTACCGACTTATCAATTAGGTCTATGGCCCTGGCCGTATTGTTCATACTGGCCTCCCACATCCCTATACCGGAGGTGGATGCATCTATTAAGCGATCTCCCCAAATCCATAGTCGTTTGTTGTTCATCTCTAAATGCCGACTTATCTTATTCACTTCGTTGGCAAAAAGAGTGGCCGGGTCTTTTCCTTGACAGCGTGGGCATTTTTCATCCGCAATGTAGAATACCTCATCCATTCCTGCGTGAAAAGCTTCGGCCTCAAAGACAGAAGTAATTTCGTCTACTAGATCAAACACCACATTGTGCACCTCTGGATGCAACGGACAATAACTTTTGCAGTAGAGCCCATCAGCGTTTGGCCATTCATATTTTTCGGGTATTTCAACATGGGGTGTTTCATCAAATTGGGGATAAACCTCCAAAAGCTTATTGGTTTTCCCAGCCCAACTCTGATGTCCGAACAAATTAACCTGAGGAATTAGATTTATATGGTGTTTTTTGGCAACAGCTACCAGTTTCTTTATTTGCTCTTTGGATAACGGATTAGTGCCCCTTAATTCGGGCCTAGATTCATAGGCGTAATTAAAATCTACACGTAAAACAAGGGTGTTGATGCCATTGGGACCCAATTCTTCCTCCACGAATTTTATAAATTCGTCCACACCATCGGCATTGGGAGCAGCTATACATAGCCCTTGCACTTTAAAGGTGTTTTGCCCGTTGCATACAAGGGTTCCCAGCGTTAATAATATAATGAAAATCTTGCCCATAGTAATAATTCAATTGTTTTGACTAATGAAAATATACGCTACATAATGCGGTCCATAATCTATTGCCGTTGTAAGGCTTCGTTTATTGCCGTTTCCACAAGTGGCTCCATTATAGCATAACCTTCAGCGGTAGGATGTACCCCGTCTTTGGCATATTTTTTTGGAAGTCCGTTTTTATCATCGGCCATAGCGGAAAAGTAGTCCAAATAAATATGACCATTGGCTTCTGCATATTCTTCCAATAATGTATTTAGAGCCGGTATTTTTTCGTTGGGTTTTAGTCCCGGTCTCCAAGGGTAATCAAAGGCCGGGAGTACGGAGGAAATAATAACGTTAATTCCATTGGCCCTGGCCAATTCGGCCATGGATTTTATATTGTCCACTATCATTTTTGGAGTAGAAGGTCCGGTATTTCCTGCTATATCATTGGTACCTGCCAATATAACCACTACTTTGGGCTTTAAATCTATTACATCCTGCCTAAAGCGCAATAGCATTTGAGGCGTGGTCTGTCCGCTTATTCCCCTATTGATATATG
>CAXAVP010000247.1:0-6527 GCA_963972175.1 uncultured Arenibacter sp. | reverse complement strand
AATCCAGTAGGGCCCACAGTAACAAAGACAAGGCTTCCAAGATATTGGAGGCCTTTTTTTATTCTTTGTATTTTTAGAAAATGCACACTTTGTGCTCACTTTTGGATTTTAACAAAAATTTAACGCATCGTAATTGCAAATGAGATCATTTGACGATATTCCGCAATTTTTAAATCCAAAGAAATTATAAATCTTTTACTTGGACTTTGTTCTGTGATAATTGTCAATTAAGGCTTCCGATACTATAAGGGACTTTTCTTTGGTTATACAATCGAAAGTAATTTTTTTGGTGGTAGTATACTCTTTTAGTAGTTTATCTACATCTTCAATGCTCAAAAACCCATTCTCTCTCAGGTGATCCAGTATGCCGTTATACTTGTCCGAGCTAAAACCATCCTTCAACATAAACTTTCTAAGAATTTATATTATTAGTCACTCTCATTCTCCCAATCCATAATGTACAGATCTAAATTGAGAAGTATAAAATTTACCCTTTCACTATAGAATTTCTTAGGGTCATATTTGCTGTCAACAGCGACCAGCTTACTTTGTACCCATTTTTTGAGCTCTTTATACTCGGGATGCTTCGGTTTGTTTATGATATTAAGAAAATCATAAAACCCAGATAGTCCGCCAACATCCTCCGGAGGACAGTTCAAACTTCCCGAGCAACATATTGGAAATGGAACTGTCAGGTCTTCTATAATTCTCTCCAAGGTCAAGGAATGCTCCCAATAATCCCCAAAATCATAGAGATAGTCCAATTTCTGACCTTTGTATTTTAGTACATCGCCGATTTTTAGAGTCTTTGAGTCTATAATCTCATTTGGTCCGTTAAAGCCGTCCTTCTCAAATTGTTGACCTATTCGATAGCTGTCGATGGAAAATTCATATAGGTGATAGTTCTCCCATCCCATAACAATTTGAAGGGTATGGTGAAGCTTATAAAATGTGAAATCCGATGGTACTAAAAATTCACGTGATATGGGAGGGTGACTGCCATCCAGTTGGATACGAAATTTAAATGTGCTACTCAACTCTTATCTTATTTAAGCTTTGCAATTTATGACCTTATACTGAACAGGCACTTTTATTTTGCTTTTTGATTCGAAATCTAAATTCAGAATTAAAATTACATAAAATTATAGGCTCACGAGTAGATATTTTTAATAAAAATATTGAATAATTAAGTGTTTCCTGTTGAGTGTAGTCAAAATAAAACGGATGCACTAAAAGTACATCCGTTTTGGAATTAAAAGAGGTCGTTTCAAAAGTGACTTAATGATGACCTTTTTGTTATAAGAATATTAAGTAGGTTCTTCAATTTGGCTTACACTCTAGATTTGCGTTTTTTCATCTTTTTTTCTTCCATACGCTGAAGGATCTTTTCTTGTCTTTTAGCTTTGACCTCCTGTTTGGAAAGCTTTTTTTTGCCAATGGCCATAATGAAATGTTTTATAATTAATGAATAAATAGTGCACTAACCCTATAATTAGTGTGAATAGATCGTTACGAGTAGTTGACCCCTTTTTTAAAGGGTTTGAAGAATGGATTGTTAGTATAGGAGGTTTTAGGTACACTCTTGGGTACCCTTTACTTCGGAAAGATGATTTTCGGTTTAATAGATTCCATATTAAATAAAAAATGAAATTTCATAGGACCTTAAAAAAATACCGCAGATTATTTAAAAATTAATCCGATCGGAATTTATTACTATTATTCTATAATTACAGTATCAGACATACTCTTCAGGTAATTAATAATTTCAAACTTATGACTAAATTTATTGATTTCCAAGTATTATAAAGAATGTCCTGTTACGAGGTGTTGCCTTCCGTTAATTGGGTTGATAGGTGCCAATCTTTATTTGCCTGAACTTGTGATCCCCCTTATGGGAACAATATCGTAGGGGTGTGGATGAAGGGTTAGATAATAGCCGAAAGTATGCAAGATGGCGACTATTCGGGGTTGGCCGGCAAAACTGGTCGCCGGATGAAAAAAACTTTATCCCTTACCGGACTATCTGGAACTGAAAGTTGTAAAATCCTTCGAGGGGTGAGTGTACCGTTTAGTCTTCAATCATCCTCTTGACACTTGAATTTCATTTGATTTTTGCTAATTTAGAGAATAATACCTTGCCCTTCATTCAAAAAAAGCTGCCTTTGCAGACAGCTTACAACGTTTCAAAATACTTAAATTGTTTATAGCTTTAGGTTCAACATAATCTCATGTGTTCCATTGTCAATATTGCTTATCGAGTTCTCGAGAGGACTTTCATACACATATCCGATCATCATACCACTGGATACCTTAAAAATAGCCATACCGCTTACACTTTCATTGACTCTGTAGGCTGCTCCTAGGTCAAAGAAATCATTGAAGGCAAGAAAAGTGGTAAAGTCTATTGATAGCGGGGATTCTTCTACATATCGCAATAAAGTGCTCGGCTTCAGAACCACGTTTTGTCCTAGGTATATATCCATGCCCCCTGCAAGGTAGATGTGCTTTTTATCCGCACCCAGGGTAGCCACACCGTCCTCTTCTTCCAATCTGTCCCTACTTAAAATTTTGGGAACGGACAGGGATAAGAAGTATTTGTCATGTCTTAAGTGAATACCTACCCCAAAATTGGGATTTAGTCTACCATTGAGGTTCATAAGGCTCGGGTCTTCCTGTATGCCATAAGTAACAAGTCCGTCCGTATTGGCATTATAGGAATTGAATCCGGCTTTGAGTCCAAAGAACAGGTTATGGTTTTCATCCAGTTTTATCTGATAGGATAGGTCCAAGGCTATTGAAGTTTGCTTTTCAATGAAGGTCTTGTCACTGAT
The DNA here is from genome assembly GCA_963972175.1 of uncultured Arenibacter sp. Lineage (GTDB taxonomy): Bacteria > Bacteroidota > Bacteroidia > Flavobacteriales > Flavobacteriaceae > Arenibacter. The sequence continues at coordinate 3,696 of CAXAVP010000247.1, read as the reverse complement.
CACGGATACGCCCATGCCGAGTTTTTTGCCCACAGGTGTTCCAAAGATTAAACTTTGGGTCTCAGGCGCACCTTTCACGTTCGACCATTGACTTCGTACATTGATACCTAGGGTTGTTCCATTATCAGCTCCTGCATATGCCGGGTTAATCAAGTTCATGTTGTACCTGTACAAGGTATAGTTGGGATCTTGTTGCGCGTTGGTTAAAGTAGAACAGCACAGGACCAACACTACTATTATTTTATGAAATAGGTTCATTTATTTGCTTTGATTTTTTTTTATTAATAATTGATGAATATCCAACCTTGTAAAGGTGTAGTACCATTTCCTAAGTCAATGACATACAGGTAGGAACCGGCCGGTAATATTGAAGAGCCTGACTTGCGTCTGCCGTTCCAGTCATTTTGGTAATTACGTTTTGCGTAGACCTCATGACCAAACCTATTAAATACCTTCACCACGTTGTTGGGGTAGTTGTTGATGCCAGGTACAACCCATACGTCATTAATTCCGTCCCCATTTGGCGTAAACGCCTCTGCAGGGACAGGAATATTCACATTTACGACCAAATCATCATCGGAATCCGCATTATCCCCAATACCATCGTTATCGCTATCCTTGTCTTCGGTAGGGTCCAATGGGAAGGCATCTTCGGAATCCGGGGTGCCGTCATTGTCATCGTCCTCATCGGCATTGTCGCCAGAGCCGTCCCCATCGGTATCCGTATCCTCGTTTTCATCCAATGGAAAAGCATCTTCCGTATCCGGGGTGCCATCATTGTCATCGTCCTCATCAGCATTGTCGCCAGTGCCATCTCCATCAGTATCGGTATCCTCGGAATTATCCAATGGGAAATCGTCTTCGGAATCTAAGGTTCCATCATTGTCATCGTCGGTGTCAGCATTGTTTCCTGTGCCATCACCGTCGGTGTCGGTGTCCTCGGAATTATCCAATGGGAAATCGTCTTCGGAATCTAAGGTTCCATCAATGTCATCGTCGGTGTCAGCATTGTTTCCTGTGTCATCACCGTCGGTGTCGGTGTCCTCGGAATTATCCAATGGGAAGGCATCTTCAGAATCCGGGGTACCGTCATTGTCATCATCAGTATCTGCATTGTTTCCGGTGCCATCACCATCGGTGTCGGTGTCCTCGGAATTGTCCAATGGGAAGGCATCTTCGGAATCCGGGGTACCGTCATTGTCATCGTCCATATCGCAGACATCGCCCTCACCATCAGTATCAGTGTCCAACTGATCAGAATTGGCCATGGAGGGACAATTGTCCGAGCTATCCTGAATTCCGTCATTATCAATGTCAGTACCTTTAATTACGGCATCCGAAACAATATTTCCTAAATTGCTGTGTTTATCTGTTAAGGTAAAATCTAGGGTAATGGTTCAATCTGCTAAAGTATTTAGATCGATTCCGCCAACATGATCGTTAGTTGTAACAATGGTTCCGGTACCGGTCACATTGGTTTCTCCTCCCGAACTGCTTATAGTATAGTTGTATGTTGAGCCGATTTCGGCCCCAGTGTAAGAAAAGCTAATTGAGGTTGCATTGGCATCATTGATGGGGTTTTGATTGAAACTCACGGCATAACCAACTGGCGCTAAGGCATCCACCAATACTGCCGTGGTGCTTCCCACACTGTTTAGGGTGTTGTTAAGGTTGTTCGAGGCCGCATCGCCCAAAGTCCCTCCATTGGCGCTCAGGGTCCCAATGGCTATACCATCTGTATCCAGTTCACCGGCCTGTACGGTATAACGGAACAACAATGCCGAGGTTCCGCTACCACTCTGATAGGTAGCTTGTCGGGTCGTGGCACCGATTGTAATATTTAATTGAGGTGTTCCCCCCGTTGTATTTACGGTTACGTTCTCACTGGTATTTATGGTAAAATCCAGATTTTGCCCTGCTATATAGGTAGCATTGGCAGGTACGTTAACACTTGTCACTGTGGGTGCTGCCGCATCCACCAATACTGCCGTGGTGCTTCCTACACTGTTTAATGTTAGGACAGCATCATTCCCTGAGTTATTTCTAAGTGTACTGCCATTAGCCTCTAAACTGCCCACTGTAATACCATCTGTATCCAGATCACCGGCCTGTATGGTATAACGGAACAACAATGCCGAGGATCCGCTACCACTTTGATAAGTTGCCTCTCCTGTGGTACTACCTATGGTTATGCCTAATTGTGGGGTTCCCCCTGCTGTGTTTACAGTTATATTTTCATTAAAATTGATGGTAAAATCCAGATTTTGTCCTGTGATATAGGTAGCGTTGGATGGGACGGTAACACTTGTTACCTCTGGGATTTTGGCAATAGTTATTGTTCTTGTATCATTGGCACTTGCTGCGTTGGAATCGGCAGCAGTAATTGTTACTGTTCTGTTGGAAGTGCCAGGGTTTGTAGAAGTGTTTCTATATCGTATGGATTGAAGTACCTCTTGTATATTGGCATTGGTGGCATCACTATCAAAAGTAATGGTAAGGGCAGTCCCATTGGTTATTATTCCTCCACTAGCGCTTAAGTTGCCGATATCTACTCCGTTGGAATAAATATTAGTACCGCTAATAGTGATTGCCGTACCATCTCCATCTGTATCCATAATACTTAATTCATCTGCAGCTTCTGCATTGGCTGTAATTTGGGCGACTATGGAGCCACCATTCCAATCCGCATCTCCATCGGCATCGCTAACCGTGGCAGAATTATCTATCTGTTTGGCAGTTTCTCCTTCGGTATAAGCTAGATTTGAATTATCTATGAATATGGCTGGTGGGTTGTTACTTGGACCAGATGTAATGGTTAGTGTTGCTGTAACAAAATGAAAATAATCTTGAGGGGAAAATTGGGAATTTCCATCAGAAATACGCAAAGTCCAAGTGCCGGCAGCGTTCTCCCCATCAAAGGCACTTAATGAGTTATGAGGGGCGTAGTTGCCGGCCTGCCAATTATCAAGCGTTTCAATATTCGTCGGATTGTCGTCGTCAAAGTTTACTGTGGCATTTACAGGGGCAAACGTATGAAAGGTACTTAATTGAGTTGGGTCACCTGTGTTATACCCCCATCTGTCCTGCACTAAATCAACGAACGTGCCAGAAGGTGAGATTAAACGAACATTCAGATCTTCATGAACTCCATAAGGCCCTGTTGTAGGAGGCGTACCGTTACCAATAATTAAATGGAGACTCAATTCTACTGCAGTTTATTTTTTAAATAAGTTAGGGATGGGGGGATTTTAAACATTTGGGGATATAACTTAGCCAACCTTTGGTATTACTGCAAATATGAATGCCGGATTGAATGCTTGGGGGCTAGTTTTCCCTTGCTATATAGGTTGACAAATTTTACAATAATATGGTTTAAAGTGTTTGCTATTTCAGACCATTTATTCTGCACTAAAAAAACAAAAACTAGTAACTGGAAATATCTCAAATTACGGTCTTCCCAACGTGCTTTTCTGGTAATTGTTTTCCTTATAAGACTATAAAATAAGAAAAGTCGGTATAAGCTAGACCTAGAATAATAGGGTAGGGGTGGCAAGGGAAGTCGGTATAACTTGTCCTACAAGGAGCTTTCAGTACTTAAGCTTTAATCCCAAAATTATGGAAATAGCTCTTTACAGTGGCGGCGAACCTTTGTTTATGAACTTGATAATCAGTTTGTAAGTTTGTATTTATAGAAAT
>CAXAVP010000246.1:0-6527 GCA_963972175.1 uncultured Arenibacter sp. | reverse complement strand
CCGCTACGGTTTTGTGGCATAATACCCCACATGGAAGGGGTTAAATGTTTACTGCTTTCCTGAGGGATAATCCATAGTAAAGGATGTGCCCACCCGTTGGCATGGTTATAGGTAAGCTCACCCTCTATAGGGGTCTTGCCCATTAATTTGGAAACATTATAGAACTTTTCCACCTCTTTGGCAGTGGAGGTTACACGGGTACCATAACACATAAAACTAGTTTTACCCTAATTTAAGAATTTAACTTTTCTGTTCTGGCTTCAAAAGCAAAATTTTGTAATTTTGGAAAATATCCATAAAATAGGATTATATCCAAATAATGAAAAATATTGTATATAGAAACCATGATCGATATGCCATTAAGCACCTGCTGATGGAAATAGGGGCACACCAGTTGAATAAAGAATGCCAGCTGATGAAACTTCCATTTCCTAAAAGGTTGAGTCTTTTCTATATAGAAAGTTCTGACGATTGTGTTTATCTGGTGTATAAGTATTATGAAGGTAGCAGAAAAGTAATGAAATTAGACCGATATGAACTTCCTGAAGTGGGCTGGGAACGGGTTTCTTTGGAGTGAATGGAGGACAGTGAACCGTAAGAAATAGGATTAATTTTATCAAATGAGGTCATTACAAGCCTGTCTGGTGATAGGGAGTCGGAGCGCGACAATTTGCTTATTGAATACTGTGATTGCTTGGCGGTAAAAGCCCTTCGCAGATTCCCATAACGATATAACATTATCACCAAATAACAAAAAATGAGAACCCCCGTCGATCTAAAAAAGGTTACTAAAGGAGGTGACTTGGCACAAAGAGGTGTAGATGGCTACTAGCCAGAAACCAATACCAAATGGACGTGAGCATAAGGAAAAAAAAGGTTAAAGTGTGGGGAATGGTCTGCCTTCAGGACCAGGTATGCCAATCAATAGTCAGCTTTAGTAAAAATGGGTCCATTTAATATGCGCAGGGCCACTATGGTAATGATACCCCAACTATCAAACAAACCAATTTTATTGGTTAAACTTCATTCAGATTTAAAATGGCACCCTACTAACTTATGAAAATTGTAGCTTTGCCCCTTGAGTATAAAATTTACTAATATCATGTGGAACAGCTTATTTAGTCCATTTAGGCGGTCTAAAACAAGAAAAAGAAGATCCCGAAGCGAATTGGAAAATCAGATTACTGAACTTCAAAAACATAACGAAATACTTCAGGCGCTTTTATCTTTTCATAATGAAGATGATAATTACGAGGAAAGTGAGAAATACGCCAATACCATTCTTAATAATATGGGCGACGCGGTATTTGTAAAGGATCATAAAAGTAGGTTTCTTTTGGTAAACAATGGATTTTGTGACCTTATGAACCTTCCCAGAACAGAAATTATAGGCAAAACCCTTGCTGAAAATATTCCCCCTGATGAAATGGGCGGTTTTTTAAAAATCGACAAGCAGGTGCTATCCAATGGCATCGAAAATACCACAGAGGAGCTTCTAACCCTGAAGGGAGGGGAAAAGAAGATTATTTCAACTAGAAAATCACGCTATGTAGATGCAGAAGGCAATAAATTTTTGGTTGGGGTAATTCGAGATATAACCAAAAGCAAACAGGCAGAACAAATTTTAACGGCAAGTGAAATTAAATTAAGGGAACTTAATAAAACCAAAGACAGGTTGTTCTCAATTATTGCCCATGATTTAAGAAGTCCGTTTAATAATATATTGACTTTGTGCGATATTTTAAATAAATCCATTAAAAATGCGGAAATAGAAAAAAGTGAAGAGTATGTAGGGCTAATAAATGCTACCGCTAAAAACACGCTTGTACTACTCGAAAATTTATTGGATTGGGCTAAATCACAATCAGGAGAAATTACTTTTGAATCAGAAAAAATTAGCATATCGGAGGTGGTACATGAAATATTGAAACTTTCACGCTCCATAGCACAAACAAAGGGGGTGACCATAAAGGTGGCCAAATTGGATGATATTGAGGTGTTTTCAGACAAAAAAATCATAAAGACTATTATGAGAAACCTTATTTCCAATGCGATAAAATATAGCGAACCAGGTGGAGATATTACTATCTCCGCGATTGAAGAAGAAGATCAGGTAAAAATTACGATTTCAGATACCGGTTTGGGAATAGACAATCAAACACTTTTAAAGTTGTTTGGTTCAACAACCAGTACCCCCAAGCCTGGTACCCGAAATGAAAGAGGCGCCGGTTTTGGCTTGGTGCTTTGTAAGGAATTTGTGGATAAATTAGGTGGTAGTATATGGGTAGTAAGTGAGGAAGGAAAGGGTAGCGATTTTAAATTTACCTTACCGCTCAATTGATTTCTATAATGGTAATGGCTTAGGCAAGCCGCCATTAATTAAAACAAATAAAGCCCCAGCATAGCTGATTCTTAGGTTGCCAAGCCGTGAGTAAACAAATAGGCTAAAGGGGCGTTTAGAATAGTATGATAGCTGATAAAAAGTGGACATTTTAGGAAAGGCTACATTGTTTTTTCAATTCTAGGTAAGTCCTGAATAAAGACTGGCAACAACTACTGTTCCGGCGCATTTCACTAAGGTTTACTTTTGTTTTCGGTATTGAAAATGGATTTGGACTTCTCCACAATATCCTTAATAATATCGTCCAATTCCATGGCAGATTTCAGGATATGATCTAACATTTCTTCTTTTTCCGAGGTTTCCAGCATGTCTTCCTTGAAGAGTTCAATTATTCCCATTAATCGGGCAACAGGGGCCCTTACAATGTGGGATTGTGTCCACGCAATTTCCCTCAGTTTTTTGTTCTGCTCTTCTATGTTGAAACTGTATTCCTTTAAATCCTGATTTAGGCTTAGTAAGGATTGTTCATGTATTTTACTAAGGGTGATATCTGCCATGGAACCAACTATTCGGGTGGCTTGGCCTTCTTTATTTCTAACAATTATAACCATATCCTTTACATAGGCATAATCCCCATTGGCCTTTTTAAAGCGGTATTCTCCCTCCCATTTTACGATTTTGGGGTTGTTTAATGCTGCATTGAGCGCCTGTATTACTTGGGGTAGATCATCAGGATGCAATGAGTCCTTCCACAGTTTATAGTGATCCTCATTTTTATCTATGTCATAACCAAAGAGGGTCTTAAAACCTTTGCTGAAAGACAAAATATTATCACTGAAGTTTCTGTCATATATGGCATCATTGGTGGCCTCGGTTGCTTTTTCAAACCGTTCGTTGGATTGTCTAATTTTTTCTTCGGCGGCAATACGTTCACTAACGTCTTTGATAAATATGGACAATCCATTTTGTGAGGGGTAAACATTTATCTCCAGCCATAAATTAAATGTAGGGTGAAAGGCTTCAAAAACGACTTTCTTTTTGTTCAGACGCGCTTTATTTAAGTTTTTATAGTAGTCATATTCGCCGCTATCCGGAAATATTTCCCATAAAGGTCTGTCCAAAATATCCCTCCTATCAATTCGCATTAGGTCTTCTGCCTGTTTGTTCCAATAGGAAACCATCCAGTTGTTGTCCACAGAGATAAAGGCATCGCCTATACTCTCAAGAATTTTTCGGTTTTCCCTAAAAGCCTTTTTATAGGCCAGCTGCGCTACTTTTAGTTCGTGAATGTTTTGGATGCTCCCAAAAAGTCTTATGCATTTATTGTCTTTAAATTCTGAATGCCCTATCATCCTTACCCATCGTTCCATACCACTATCAGTAACAATAGGCATTTCAATATCCCAAGCCTCTCCATTGGTTGTAGCGTTTTGGAAATAGGTATTAATTTTACTGCGATAGGGTTCTATTTTGTAAAAGTTTTTGGTTTTTTCTATACTGGGAACGTAATCCTTTTCAACACCATAAATCTTCTTGGCATTATCAGACCAATAAATAGTATTTGTTTCCATATCCATTTCCCAACTACCAATTTCTGCCAATTTATTGGCCATATTCAAAAGCTCACGAAGCTTTTTGTTTTTGGTGATGTCTTTGGCAATAGCATAAATGAGTCCGTCTTCTGGAGACGGACTTGAGGTCCAACTAAGCCATATGGTCTTACCGCTTTTGGTAATGTAGCGATTCTCCTGATTGTAAATTCTTTCAAAATCCCTTAATTGGTTATGGGTGTCAGTGGTCAGCGGACGGTCATCGGGATGAACAAATTCCAAATACGGTCTGCTGAGCAACTCTTTTTGCGAATATTCCAAGAGTCGGGCACCGGCCGGATTAATTTTTTTGAAGTATCCATCGGTTCCCGCAACACAAACTATATCCGGGGCAAATTTGAAAATTTGGTCCAATTCCAATTCCAGTTGCTTCCTATTTATTTCTGCCCCTAAATGAGTCTCCAATTGAAGGAAAAATTCTTGATTTTGAATTGGGTTGCTGCTCTCTTTTTCGATCCCCAATACCAATACCCCAATTATTTTTTGATTATGGGACAAGGGTATGCCTACGGCTGTTTCAATTCCCGCAACTTCCGCTGCTTTATTTCTAACAAAACCTTCGTGGGACTTTAGATCTTGCCAAAGCGCTACCTGCCTGTTTTGCCATACGGTTCCCGGTAATCCTTGCCCTAAGGACGGGGGTTGGATATTACCCACATTGCGGTAAAATTTATGCCCAGATTCTTTGTTAGCGTAGTTGGCGCAGCGTTGCATTTGGTTGGCTTCCTGATTGGGAAGCCAAATTTCCCCAAAAGCATACTGACCAAAATCCAGCAGATGTTTAAGGACCTTTGTTAAACATGCTTGCAGGCTTTCTTCTTCATTAAAATATTTGCTGATATCTACCAGTAATTTCTTTTGGAGTTCTTGATTTTTTTGTTCAGAAACATCGCGCTCAATAGAAACCCAATGATTAAACCAACCGGTTTCATCGGCTACCGGGTTTAAAGAAATATTGGCCCAAAATTCCTCCCCATTTTTTTTGTAGTTTATAAGTGTACTTTCATAGGGCTCCCATTTACGAATGGCGTTACTTAGCCTTTTTAATTCTTCTACGTCTGTTTTTGGACCTTGAAGGATTCGGGGCGACTTTCCAATTACTTCCTTGGCAGCGTAACCCGTCATTTTGGTGAAAGCCTCATTTACATAAATTATTCTAGGTCCCGGCTCATCAAAAGGTTCTGCCTCGGTAATTACAACGGCATCCTTGGTATTGGTGACCACCGATTCTACCAAACGCAGCTGGTGTTCTTCCCTTTTCTGAATACTGATATCCTGTACAGTTCCTTCAAATACCTTGGGTTGGCCGTTTTCGTCCAGAACCAACATACCCAATTCATGTACCCATTTTATAGCACCGTCCGGCAAGATGATCCTGTGGGTAAAATCATGTATTTTGTTATGGGTAATGGCTTGATTATTAATCCTGTGAAAGGTATCCCTGTCATCTGGGTGGATCGTTTCCAAAAAGTTGGCATAGTTGAGTTGAAAACGCTCCCTGTCCCTATCCCAAATTCTGAATACCTCATCAGACCAAGTAAGGGATGAATCACTTAAATTAAGACTCCAATAACCAAGTTTGGGATCTGCTTGCTTGTGTTTGGGAAGAGGTTCTTGGTGCAATCCTATTAATGTTGCCGCTTGTTTGCCCAAAGCCAAAAGGGCTAGCTCCTGATCTTCCCTTAGTAGTTTTGGCTGGCTGTCCCAAATGCACATAATAGTTTCCACCTTAGCATTGGCTCCCAATATGGGTACAACCACGAGAAAGTCTATTTTTGAGCAGACTATGTTACCCTTGTTATCCTGAATTTTTTGGTTCCCCTCAGTGGGGCCCAAAATAAATAATTGGTGGGGCTTCTTAAGTAGGTGGTTAACTAGTAACCTTTCCAAATTGTTTTTTAGGACATTATTCGTATTAGCGGATAAAGCTTCTTCAGGGGGATTTAAAAGGGCCATTTGGGCCTTGTGTGTACCACAAATTACGGTAGCTAATTGAGCAAGGTCACTAACTAAATTAGCGGGCAGGGTAAGTGGTACAAAGGAAGGAAAAGCTGCAACGTTGTTGTTGACCATTAAGTGTATAATTTAAAAGAGGTCTACCCCAATTTTGTTATTGATTTTTAAAAAGCTTTTAATGTAAAACTGCTACAAAGCTATAACATCTATAAGTGATTTGGTTTTACGTTTAACTGGTTTGGCAATTCTATATTTTATCATATAATCAGTAACAATTTAAGTTAAACTAACATTTAATGAATATATTTTATCTTTTAGCGCAAAAAGTAATGGATATATTATGTGTTTTATTACACATGTTTAAGGTGTTCTTCTTGTAAATTAGTGCATTGGACGATAAAACGCTACAAATAATCGTTGAAATGCATGGTTTTTAGTTCGTAACACTCAGGTGAATGAAGGAGATTCCAACTAAGTCAATTCAATTGTCCCCAAACTATCAAGGTCATGACTTAATATTGAGGATAAGTTATATCCAATCAATTGGTGTAATATTGTTCTTGCATATAGCTCGTTGGATTAAGTGTTCTAAGGAAGTCAAGCATGGATTGAGAGGACTA
>CAXAVP010000245.1:0-6659 GCA_963972175.1 uncultured Arenibacter sp. | reverse complement strand
AAGACAGGAATTACTATGGTTTGTCGCTCTTTTAGGGTAACGGGGAAGTCCATCTTGTCCTCGCCACGCAATATGGTGACCATTAGCTGATCTCCTGGTCTTTTGGAAGATATATATCCTATGAGATCGGAGAATTTGTGAATTTCCACATTGTCTATATTCTTTATAATGTCCCCTTCCTGCAATTCGGCATCATCGGCACCGGAATCCTCTTCTATACCAGCGATATATACCCCATCTATTTCATTTATCCCGTTTTCAATGGCGTACGGACTGTTAATGGGAACTGTATTGATACCCAATATTCCTTTTTGAACATTTCCATATTCCATAATATCTTCCACTACCTTCTTGGCAATATTACTGGGTACCGCAAAGGAATAGCCTACATAGGAACCGGTTTGTGAGGTAATGGCGGTATTGATGCCTATTAGGTCCCCATTGGTGTTTACCAGGGCACCACCACTATTTCCTGGGTTAACGGCCGCATCAGTCTGTATAAAGGATTGGTCTATACTGGCCAAGGCCCTTGCTTTTGCACTACCGATCCCTGCCGTAACCGTAGAGGTTAGGTTAAAGGGGTTACCCACCGCCAAAACCCATTCTCCAACTTTTGTGTTGTCCGAATCTCCAAAGGCCAAATAAGGCAGTTTGCGGTCTACGTTAATTTTTAATAAAGCAATATCCGAATTAGGGTCGGTACCTATAAGGTCTGCATCATAGGTTTTATTGTTGTTCAGGGTAACCTGTAGTTGATCCGCATTGGCTATAACATGATTATTGGTTACGATGTATCCGTCCTGTGATATGATTACACCAGAACCGGTTCCTACCTGAGGTTTTTGGGAGCCTCCGTAACCGTAGAAAAATTCCATTATACTGGACGGTCCCTTGCTGACCGACAAGTTTTTAACGTGCACCACTGCATTCACCGAGTTTTCGGCGGCCATGGTAAAATCAACCTCGTTAATACCGGATCCTCTTGCCGAGGTTGGTGTATAACTAGAGGTTATGATATTTGCACTGCTTTCCTGTGGAACTATGGCATAATTGGGTTTCTCAAGAAAAAGTTTGTAAGCGCCTAAGGTAATAGCACCTGCAAAAACAGAAACCAATAATAAACTTCCAAATTTCTTCATAAAAACATTTTTTTAATTTCCTATCGTAAAATTAACACAAATCCATAGCAATAATTTGCCTTTAACGAGTTTTTAACTGATAAAAAAACCTTAATAAAATTATATCTTTGTGCTTTAAAATACAATATGCTACTGAATTTTTATAAGTACCAGGGAACAGGGAACGACTTTGTTATGGTAGATAACCGCAAGGGTGTTTTTCCTAAGGATAATACGGAATTGGTCTCGTTTTTATGTGATAGGAGATTTGGGATCGGGGCAGACGGACTCATACTATTGGAAAATGACCAGGCTGCTGATTTTAAAATGGTCTATTATAATTCGGATGGGAGACAGAGTACTATGTGCGGAAATGGAGGAAGATGTATTGTGGCCTTTGCCAATCATCTGGGCATTGTTGACCAAGAGATTTCATTTGTTGCCATTGACGGACTTCATCGTGCCAGTATAGATAATGGTATTGTAAGCCTGGAAATGCAGGAAGTCAAGGAAATAATGGAAAAAAGTAATTCCCTTTTCTTGGATACAGGGTCTCCGCATCACGTGCAACTGGTAGACGGGCTTAAAGATTTTGATGTACCCAAGGAGGGCGCAAAATTACGCTATGGTATTTATGGTGAACAGGGGAGCAATATAAACTTTGTAGACCAAGAGAGTCCGGATACTTTTAATGTACGTACTTATGAGCGAGGGGTAGAGAATGAGACCTACTCTTGTGGTACGGGGGTTACGGCTGTAGCACTGGCCATGTACCATTCAGGGAAAACAAGCCATAATAAGGTGCATATCAATACCCCTGGAGGTAAACTAGAGGTGAAGTTTAATGGCAGCCCGGACGGTTATAAGGAAATATGGTTAACGGGGCCGGCCAAACTAGTGTTTAAAGGTGAGATCAATGTTGCGTCTTAAAGGTAGAAATATATTTCTCAGAGCCCTGGAGCCAGAGGATTTGGATTTTCTCTATGAATTGGAAAACAACACTGAAATTTGGGAAATAAGTGGAACTACTGCACCTTATTCCAAGCATGTATTAAAGCTTTACCTGGCAAACGCACATAAGGATATTTACGAGGTAAAACAATTGCGGCTGTGCATTTGTAGTTTGGAGGGCGCTGTTATTGGCTTTATAGATTTATTTGATTTTGATCCCAAGAACTTACGGGTGGGGATGGGAATTGTTATAAGCCATGAAGGGCAAAGGAGCAAGGGTGTTGGTACAGAGGCCGTTGAGCTGCTGACCAATTACGTGTTTTCGGTTTTAGGGCTGAGGCAGGTGTATGTGAATGTATTGGAAGGCAATGCTCCCAGTGCTCACCTGTTTTCAAAGCTTGGGTTTAACAAAGTAGGTATAAAACAGGATTGGATATATTCCAACGGTAGTTTTAAAAATGAAATCTTATATCAAAAGATAAATAGTAATGTACATTAAAAAAATTTTACTGATAATTGTTGCAGCGGGTCTGGTAGTAGGGGGTGCGTTTGCCTATATGGTCTATCGGGCCTTTTTTTTGCCCAACACCAGTTTTAACAATGAGGTGGCTTATGTCCATATTCCCTCCAGCTCTGATTTTGCAGGAGTGAAAGACCTTATGGAGCCACTGCTAAAGGATATAGAGACCTTTGAATCGGCGGCTGAAAGAAAAGGCTATAGTAGTAATGTAAAAGCTGGCAAGTATGCCATAAAAAAGGGGATGGGGAACAATGATATTGTGAATTCCCTGCGAAGTGGCAATGTGCCTGTTAAGGTTGCCTTTAACAATCAGGAAACCTTGGAGGACCTGGCGGGGAGAATTTCCCTACAGATAGAAGCCGATAGTTTGGGGCTCTTGCATGCTTTTAAGGATTCTGCTTACTTGGAGTCCAATGGCTTTGATCTAAAGACGGCGCTTTCAATGTATATTCCCAATAGCTATGAGTTTTTTTGGAATACTTCGGCCGAAGGGTTTAGAGAGCGGATGTACAAGGAGTATAAGCGATTTTGGAACGATCAGCGTTTGGCAAAGGCAAAAGCCTTGGGGTTAAATCCGGCAGAGGTAATTACCTTGGCTGCAATTGTACATAAAGAGACGGCCAAAGTTGATGAAAGACCACGCGTGGCCGGGGTGTATTTAAATCGATTAAAAAAAAGAATGCCTTTGCAGGCAGACCCTACGGTAATCTATGCCCTGAAACTTCATACAGGGAACTTTGATACGGTTATCAAAAGGGTGCTATATAAAGATTTGGAGTTGGACTCACCCTATAATACTTATAAGCATGGAGGATTGCCGCCGGGACCTATTGCCATGCCCGATATTTCGGCTATAGATGCAGTCCTAAATAGGGAAAAACATGATTACTATTACTTTGTGGCGAATGTTGAAAATTTTGGCTACCATAAATTTGCAAAGACCTTAAGACAACATAACCGAAATAAGGAACAATACGTCCGATGGATCAATAGTAAGAAGATAAATCGTTGAGTAAGTGGTCGTTATTTGTAGACCATTTGTCCGATGTACATCTCTTTTTTTTACAAAATTGCGTTAAAATAGGGGGGCTTTTCAAAATCGGCCGTATATTTGTAACGTGAAATTTAAGCAAGCTGTTTTTGGGCTGTAAGTCTTAAGAAAACAAAAATATGAGAAAGTGGACAATTTTTTTGTTCCCCGTTATCATGATTTTTATTCTTGTTAGTTTTGGGTTTAGACCGGTTAAGTCCGTGGTCCCTGAGGCGTTAAGAGTAAATGGGCCTACTGAAGTTTTGTTTCCCAAGCACAAAACCATTTTAAAATCTTCTATGGTTGCGCCACCCTTTTTAGGTACTTCCTATAATGGGTTTAAAGAGGCCTTGGCCTTTAAGGAATCTCAAGGAAATTATTTTACTACCAATGCATTGGGTTATCTAGGAAAATACCAATTTGGTATAGGTACGCTAGAGTTACTTGGTGTGTACAATGCTACTTTGTTTCTTAATGATCCCATTTTGCAGGAGAGGGTGTTCCATACCAATCTGTCCAGGAACAAATGGATACTAAGAAGGGATATTAAGCGTTTTGTAGGTAAGGTGATCAATGGACAGGAGATTACAGAATCAGGAATATTGGCAGCGGCACATTTGGCCGGGGCCGGAAATGTAAAAAAATATTTGAGGTCCTATGGAAAGTTAAATGTTAATGATGACTTTGGCTCATCGGTTTCATATTACATTAAGAAGTTCTCTGGCTATGACATGTCCCATGTACCGTCAAGGAGAAATCCTCGAATATAGAAACTGCATAAAAATGAAAATAGAAGTCCTTAACATACTGATGTTAGGGCTTTTTTTATGCGTGTAAAATGAATATGGTAGGTCTTTTGTGGAGGTCTACAGTGGTTTTTTGCCATTCTAAGGCTGTTTTCGTTGCTATAAATTCTGTTGGCAGGGTAATGTCACAGGCAATGCAGATAAAAGTCTGGGGAGAAAGAGTTTTGGTTAATTCGGCCAGTAGCTTATCGTTTCTATAGGGGGTTTCTATAAATATTTGAGATTGATTGTTTTCTCTTGATAGCTTTTCATACTTTTTAATGCTTCGCTTTCGTTCACCTGTCTCTATGGGTAGATAGCCATTAAAGGCAAAACTTTGTCCGTTTAGTCCGCTGGCCATAAGGGCAAGTAGGATGGAGGAAGGGCCTACCAAAGGAACCACCTGTATGCCTTTTTGATGCGCTATACGAACAATATCGGCTCCTGGATCCGCAATTCCAGGGCAGCCGGCTTCCGAAAGTATGCCTACATTGAAACCTTTAAAACAAGGATCTAGAAAAGTAGGAATTATTTCAGCTTCGGTAAATTTGTTAAGTAGGTTGATGTCTAGGCTGGGCTGTGATTTTTTTGAGCTTATCTTTTTTATAAAATGCCTAGCTGTTTTTTCGTTCTCAACAATGTAATGGTCAATTTCCTCTATGGTCCTTTTTATGGAAATGGGTAATACTTCCAATGGCTCATTGTCTCCCAATGTGGTAGGTATTAGATAGAGTTTTCCGAGATTACCTTTAAATTGATCCATTTTAATCAGATGTATTTGGGGTTAAGTTCCGTGCTATGGTATTGCAGGCCTTTTCAATTAAATGATAAACTTCTTCAAACCTATCTTCGCCTCCGTAATAGGGGTCCGGAACTTCTTGCTGTGTTAATTGTGTGGCTTGTAGCAGTAAGCTTACCTTCGCCTTGTCCTCTTTGTTCCTGGCAAGGGCAATAATGTTGTTGTAATTGCTTTTGTCCATCGCAAATATAAGGTCGTATTCTGTAAAGTCTTGAATTCCGAATTGCCTACAGCGCTGGTGGCTTATGTCAATTCCATATTTTTTGGCTACAGCTATAGATCGGTGGTCCGGTTTTTTTTCAAGGTGATAACTGGCCGTACCGGCAGAATCCACTTGAAATAATGTAGGATCCAATTTGCTTTCTAGGACGCCTTGGGCCAATGGAGACCTGCATATATTTCCCAAACAGACCATAAGTACCTTGAATCCCATGGCTCAGTAGCGTTTAGGAAAACTTCTTGGTTAGGTCGTCTATATACTTTCTGAACTGCTTGTCGGTTTCCGCAAGGTTGTCTACAGTTTTACAGGCGTGTAATACAGTGGCATGGTCCCTTTTGCCAATTTGCGATCCAATACTGGCCAAAGAAGCCTTGGTGAACTTTTTGGCAAAGAACATAGCTAATTGTCTTGCTTGAACAATATGTCTTTTCCTGGTTTTGGATTGTAATGTGGCAACATCCATTTCAAAATAGTCGGAGACTACTTTCTGAATATAGTCTATGGATACTTCGCGCTTGGTGTTTTTAACAAACTTTTCTACAACCAATTGTGCCAACTCCAGGGTAACTTCTTTTTTGTTGAAAGAAGACTGTGCTATCAGGGAAATAATGGCCCCCTCCAATTCACGGATATTTGATTTTATGTGTTTGGCCACGTAATCTATAATGTCCTCGGGCATTTCTACCCCGTCCCGGTACAATTTATTTTTTAGTATAGAAATCCTGGTTTCGTAATCTGGTGTCTGTAATTCTGCGGATAAGCCCCATTTGAATCGCGATAATAAGCGTTGCTCAATATCCTGCATGTCAACAGGAGCCTTATCGGAGGTCAGTATTACCTGCTTGCCATTTTGGTGCAAGTGATTAAAAATATGGAAGAAGACATCTTGTGTACCCGACTTACCAGAGAGGAATTGTACGTCATCTATAATGAGAACATCAATCAATTGATAGAAATGGATAAAATCATTTCTAGTGTTCTTCTTGACGGACTCAATATATTGTTGTGTGAATTTTTCTGCAGAGATATACAATACCGTTCTTTCAGGGTACTTGTCTTTTATTTCAACACCAATGGCATGGGCCAAATGTGTTTTTCCCAAACCTACACCTCCAAAAACCAACAATGGGTTAAATGAGGTGCCGCCAGGTTTGTTGGCAACGGCCATACCGGCCGACCTTGCCAATCTGTTGGAATCCCCCTCCAAAAAGTTTTCAAAATTGTAATTGGGGTTTA
>CAXAVP010000244.1:0-6712 GCA_963972175.1 uncultured Arenibacter sp. | reverse complement strand
GGGGTCTGCCCAAGAAAGAGGTTTGTAGCCTTCTACAAAAACATGCATATGATGGTCATTTGGCTCAAACCATTTTCCTGCATAAGGTTTGAGATAATCAGGTAAAGAATCTTTAATTCCTGATGGGTTTTGATGAGTCCCTTTAAAATCAATTCTTAGGAGTCCAACATAAGTGTTACTTTCTAAGTGATGGATTGAAGTTTTAAGAATAATTTTCTTATTGGTAGTTATCTCCACCCAAAAATTCCTCTCAGAATCTTGATGTGAAATTAAATCTAATCTATTCTTTTTGTTTTTTAAATCGATTATTTGATGAGGGTCAACCAAGACTTTCTCAAGTTTCATTAAATATTCAGCTTCTTGGTTGGTCATTTTTTCTTTTTCTATATTACCTACAACATACGGATAAAGCAACTCCCACCTATATTTCCATATAGCTAGCGCGCATAGTTACTGTTATGTACTATTTATCCTATGTTTTTATAAAATTTTTGTGGGTGTACAGCGGGGGGAATACTACAACCAAGAATTGTTTACAAGCTTCTAAGATAAGAAATATTGGCCTTGAATCTATCCAAATCGATAAAATACGGAATTATACGTCCTAGGGTGTTTTAGTGAAATTCCTGCAGTAATTAGGGGCGGTCCAAAGTAGCCGTTATATGTTTAGTACATGTTGGTATGGCGCAAACAAAAATAGCTGCTTGTGGGATATAGATCCTAGGAGCCAATTTAGCTGCTGGTTTTATTAATTAAACTGTCTATTGTGGTTTCCAATTCCTTTCCTCTCAAATCTTTTGCCAGAATTATTCCTTCAGGGCTAATTAGAAATGTTGACGGATATTTTATAATCCCGTACTTTTCTTTGATTTTGTTTGAATCATCGGATATAATTTGAGGCCATGTTATTCCATGTTTGTTCGTCAATTGCTCCAAAGCCTTCATTGGACTGTCTCCAACAATACCAATGATCTCAAATTTTGATTTATCAGTATTACCATATAACGTCTTGAGGTTTGGGATTTCTTGGATGCAAGGGCCACACGAAGTAGCCCAGAAGTCGAGAAGTACATATTTCCCCTCTAAACCATCCAATGAAACGGTTGATTGTTTTTTAAACAGACTTCCTGAAAAATCAATTGCTCTAAATCCAATTTGGGTAGAGCGTATTTCATTTTTAGGTAAGTCTATTTTTTCTAAAAGTAAAATATCTTTATTCCTCTTTACTCCTAAATTTTTGTATAGATTAGTTCCTATTTCAAGATATTCATTGTTAAAAGCTACTTTATCAAAATCTATTTTTTCCCCATTGAAGCTTTGATTGCTAGTTACTCCTACATTCTTATATGACAAGTCCCTAAATTTGGGAGAGTGAATGCTTATTAAGTGATTGTCTAATTTTGCAGTGCCGTATTGAGCGAAATTGCATAATAAATAATGATCTTGATAAAGTGTGGTAATTATGAGAGGAGCTTTAAACTGCATCTTCTTATTGTTCAATACGCGTTCAAAGGTGACATTTATTGCCGCATTATTTGCCAATGCATCCCAATCCAAATTGCTGTTGAACTCTATTGGTATAAAAGGCTCGTCATCACTAAAATCATAATTGTTATTTGCATCTACAACAACCATTTCGTTTCCAGAAGCGTCAAATCCAACTGCAAAAGCAGCTCTGCATTTTAATGGGTCTTTTGACAACTTCAATGTATCTGGTTCCCAATCCCACCTTTTTTTTAGCTCTACATACCATTCTTTTGAAATATTGCCTGAATGGTAATTTTGATACACATACTGGTCCATATCTGAATTAATGTCTCCAACCTTTACATCGGTCCAATTTTTTGGTATTCCAGATACTTTTAAAAATGCTTTTTTCCACGGGTTATTTTCATCATCATTATAGAATGCAATCGCACCTCCTCCAGATGATTGGAAAGGTCCAAATCCTTTATGATACGTAATAGGTAGTTCTAAAATTTTGTCCTTTTCACAAGCTGTTATAAAACACAAACATATGCACAATAGTAATAAGGCTTTAATTCTCATCAGTTTATATAAGTTATAGTCGCGTTCATTTTCAGCCTGAAGCTAACAGTTTATCTATGTACCCTAGCCAGCAAGAAGACACTAAGCTTTCGGCCTACCACTAATTAGCTATGCTTTACACAGCCTGTGGTAGTCAGTTTTTAATTCCAAATTCCATTGGAATCGGTCAAAATCATAGGGTCTTTATCTGTAATTAATATTGTTTGTTCGTGCTGTGTCACAAATCCACCTTTGTTGCCAACCAATGTCCAACCATCGTTTAATTCTACTGCTACTGTGGATTTTGTTGAAATGAAAGTCTCTATGGCAACTGTAGTGTTTTTTCTAAATCTTTCGCGATTTGTTCTAACTCTATAATTTAAAATGTTTTCTGGTGCTTCGTGTAAACTTCTTCCAACTCCGTGACCTGCTAAATTCTTGATTACTTTAAACCCGGACTTTTTAGCTTCTGTTTCAATTAAGTATCCAATTTTAGCAATTTTTACACCCCCTTTTATGTGCGTAATGGCTTTTTTTAAGATGTTTTTGGAAGCCTCTACAAGAGGTTGATGGTTATGAATATCCTTTCCAAGAACAAAAGAACCTCCATTGTCTGACCAAAACCCATTCAACTCAGCCGAAACATCAATATTTACCAAGTCACCTTCTTTAAGTATTTTATTCTCAGAGGGAATTCCGTGAGCAACTTCTTCATTAACGCTTATGCATGCATAACCAGGGAAATCATACGTTTTATAAGGTGCTGAATTAGCTCCATAACTCCTTAATATTTCACCTCCATATTCGTCTAATTCCTTAGTTGACATACCAACTTTAGCATACTCCCGCATTAATTTTAGTGTAGTACCAACAACTTCACTAATTTTTTTCATTCCGATTAATTCAGATTCTTTTGTTATCGACATTTCGTTTTTATTAATTGGCTACAATGTACGTTAAAAGTTACTCCCACCTATAAATTCATATAGCCAATGCAAGTAGTTACCAATCCGTACTATTAATCCTTTGTTTCTTATAAAGTTTCTGTGGGTGTACAGCGGGGGGAATACTACAACCAAGGGTTTGTTTACAAGGCTTCTAAGATAAAGAATATTAGGAATACTACAATAACAGTACAACCCCAAGCCTAGGTCTTCCTTAGCTTTGTGAAGCCGATATCTGGCCTTACCTTTGAATTATGGATGAATAATACAGGCTCCTCTATATGTTAACTAGCTGTTCTTTTGGCACGAGCAAGATGCTCGCGCCAGCGAGAGAACCGGACTAGTGCTTTTCATAGGATACATTGTTAGCTGCTGGGTTTCTTATTTTTCTATTTAGTGTCGTTCATTAAATCCAATTCCATAAACAACAAATAGTCCTTAAATTCTGCAGGAATTTCCATTTCAGGATAAGCTTCAATGTCACGAAATCCAAAGCTTCTATATAACGAATGAGCTGCTCCCATAAACTTTGGGCTGTCAAGTCGAACCTTCTTGTAACCAGCTTTTTTCGATTCCTCCAAAAGTCCTTCGAGTATAGCTCGTCCAGCTCCAATTCGTCTGAAAGTTGGGTCAACAAACATCCGTTTTATTTCTCCGATTTCAGAATTGATGCTCTTTAGGCTTCCAAGCCCACAGATTTCTCCTTCATAAACAGCTATAATTAGTTGCCCAAATGGTGGCTGAAATTTACTTATTTGTTGAATGTCCTGCTCAACCGCTTCTTTTGGATTATGAGGATGGACACCGTAGAGTTCTTGCATTATGTCGTTACCCCAAACCAAATAATCAAACCATAATTTTTTAATACTCTCAATGTCGTCAGGAATTTGAGCATATCTTACTTTGACAATTGATTTTTTTGCCATAATTACTTTTTTTCAATTTTGTCAGTTCACCCTGCAGCTAATTTGTGGATAAAGCAACTGGTAACTATATTACCATATAGCTAGCGCAAATAGCTACTAATACGTACTATTAATCCTTATGTTTCTTATAAAGTTTCTGTGGGTGTACAGCGGGGGGGAATACTACAACCAAGGGTTTGTTTACAAGGCTTCTAAGATAAAGAATATTAGGAATACTACAATAACAGTACAACCCCAAGCCTAGGTCTTCCTTAGCTTTGTGAAGCCGATATCTGGCCTTACCTTTGAATTATGGATGAATAATACAGGCTCCTATATGTTAACTAGCTGTTCTTTTGGCACGAGCAAGATGCTCGCGCCAGCGTGGGTCCAACTTTAAAAAAAGCCATACCCTCGGTTTTTTAATTTATACACTTCAAGGGATAGTGTCAATTTGAAAGGTTTTATACAACACACCTATGGCACTAGATGGCACCATTTGAACCGAAATACGCACAAGTCTTTGTTATTCTTAGTCCATTGACCTTCTATGCTTATGGCGAACAGCTTGGCTAAAAGGAACTAGTTTATTTTTTGTCTTTTCTGCTTAAATTTATAAAGCCAGTCAAGTGCTCCAGCCGTTTTACGCCATACCCCCCAAGATCCATCAACATAAGAAACAGCTTCGCTATCATCACCTATTCCTATATATCGCGGTAGTTCCTTTGGCATTTCCTTTACTCCCAACATATAGTCCAGTACATATTTGTTACTTGAATAGGCTTTTAATAGTTTCTCTTCACTGCTAGCTGATTGACCCGACTTTTTAAATTGATACAGCGCCATATTATAATTCCATACTGCACAATCTTCATCTTCCCTATTTTCAATAAATGTCTCAAACTTTGTTAGGTCACTTTTAGTCAATAATAAAGTAGATAGTAAATAGCGAATTCCTTGATTATCATTTGGGTTTAACTCCATCATTTCTTCATAAATCCCAATTGCTTTATCAACTTCATTTTTAGCATATAAACAGTCTGCAAGCCCAGCTTTTGCTCGCATAAAAGGACGCGTTTGCATTATTCCCCAGAAATATCCTTTTTCCTCTTTAAAGAATTTCTTTCCCAGAGCCTTTTCCCCCACCTTAATAGCTTTTTCAAACATTTTTATGGCTCCATCAATATCTTTTTCAATACCTGCGAGATAGTTGTATGCCTCCACATTATTCGGATCAATCGCAAGGGCCTGTTTCACTAACTTCTTTCCTTTTGAAACAGGATGTTCGTACGCTTCAAAAACCAAATCTTCTGAGCGTCCCTTTTTATCGGTTCTTTTTGGGAGATCTTCAAGACTTTGTCCCTGTAAGTTCCTCAAGAAATCATTAATCTCGTCAGTCGTTTCAAATTCCTGTTTCTTAATTTCTTCTATTAGTTTTGCCAGGTCCTTCTCTGTACTCATTCTGCTTTTATTTTTACTCATAGTTGCTCCTTATTTTTCCAGCGCACACATTTAATATCAAACCCTAATTTTACTAAACAGCCGCCGTAAATCCTTGCCAACGCCTATTATTCACATTATAATTCCTTCAATTTTTTTTGGTGTACAGCGGGGGTTAGGCTAAACTGCGTTTAAATGCAGTCTAGTTATTGTTCGCGTTAGTATTAATTGCAACAGACTAACTCCCATACACAACATCCTTACCATTTGGTACAAGCTTTCTCACACGAGTTGAGTTTCTAGAGGAAAATTCCATTATCCACATAATTCCGTTTTTATCAATCATTCCTCCTCATGGAGACCAGCCTTCTTCAGATACAAATATTGTTGAAACTTTTCCAGCAGCACTAATTTTCTTGACCTTGCTAGCTCCATATGTGGCAATATAGACATTATTGTTTGAGCTTGTCCAAATACCAAATAAATAATGCCGATCTGCCACCCCCTCAAATGAAGGTTTATCTTCTTTCAAATCGTCTGCTAATATCAACACAATTCCAGATGGTGTAATCTTCTTAACGGCTAGTTGATCTACTACATATATATGGTTGTCAATTTTGGAATAATGAATCCAACGGATATCTGTAAACAGATGCTCACTTAATTTATAATTACTACCATTAATGTCTGCTTCATAAGTACTTCACCATTACCAGACTTTTTAGGCCAATAGGAGTTTCTTTCAGCATCGCGTATTAAAGTTGTATTGGCTAGAAAACCTTCAACATCGGGGATGACCTTTTCAAAGACACCATCTTTTCTCAAACACCAGACATAATTTCCCCATTTGTCCGTTGCTTCTCTTCATACCATTCGTGAGACCCATATAAATCGCCATTTGAATCAAGGTAAAGTTCATGTGTGTGTACATTTTTAACAGCTATTGTCCGTGTGCCTTCAGGGGATATTTTCCAAACATGTGTTAGATCCGTATAAAATACATTTCCGTCATTATCCATTACAATTCCAATTCCCGGATGGGCTGATATTGCGGCTATAAATAGGAAGCAAGAGAAGAAAAGTGAAATCAATTTTTTCATGTTCCTTTTATAGTTTTTATTACCGTCAACGTACGTATAAAGTATTTATATTTCCATATAGCTGCCGCAAATAGTTACCAATCCGTACTATTGATCCTATGATGTTAAAAAAAATGCTTGTGGGTGTACAGCGGGGGGGAATACTACAACCAAGGGTTTGTTTACAAGGCTTCTAAGATAAAGAATATTAGGAATACTACAATAACAGTACAACCCCAAGCCTAGGTCTTCCTTAGCTTTGTGAAGCCGATATCTGGCCTTACCTTTGAATTATGGATGAATAATACAGGCTCCT
>CAXAVP010000243.1:0-6748 GCA_963972175.1 uncultured Arenibacter sp. | reverse complement strand
CCTCGCCGGCAGGCAGGTGTCCATAGAGCATTTCACCCAAGTGAAAGCGGCCTGGTCAGTGCGGCTGTGGAAAGTAGATGCCCAAGCTACGGCTGGCTCCTCTAAACCAAGGTACACCGTACCTTAGCTTATCGGCCCTGATTCGTTTTTTGGGCGATGCAAAAAATGAATAGAACATGAACTAGGGGGTAGTTGATTCTAGTTCTGCAATCCACACACACACACACACACACAACCTTTGGGAATGATTCAATTATTATCATCCCGGCCTTATATAATTTGTTGCTCTAATCATTTTTCTGATTTTAGTATTATGGCAATACCGATCCAATATTAATCCCAACGATAGTTTTTGCGTTCCGCCTGTTTAATGATAGCCCCTATCATGGCATTTTCCAATTGGCCCTTACCACTGTCTTTACGCTTTGCAGTGATATAGGCTTCCCGTTTTTTGTTCTGGGCTTGAATTTCCTTTTGAATGGCAATTCGCTCAGCATTTTTTTCTGCGATATAGGCCTTTATTTCAAGCTTGGATTTTCCTTGTAAGCTTGGGGGGAGCTGCTCTTTTTTAATATTTTCCAGTTCAAAATCATCTTCCTTGGAGGCATCTACCAAATCCCAGGATGAATTGGAGTACATTCTGGACGATTTGCTAACCGCTCTCTTTACCGCTACCACTTCCTCCATTTCCATGGCATTACTGTCTTGGACCGCTTGTTGCTCCATTTTGGACGCGCCCTGTGCCCCGTACGAAATATAGGTCTTGTTAAGTTTGTTGTTTAGCTGTATAATTATATTGTCATAGGGTGTTCTTATATGCACCACTTCACGGTTGTGGTCTATAGCCATATAGTCTCCGCCCGACAGTTGGGCACCATCTTTCCAATGGGTGTTGATACCTTGTTCGTAGTTGCCGCAAAAAATGGTGTTGATAATCACATCCTTTTCCTTGGCATTGGTCACGGCATCCTTATAACTGATCTTGCCTTGGGTGAATGGTTCGTTTCCGGCAATAAAGATCATTTTTAAATGGTCTGGGTTGTTGCCCCAATCCAATTGTTTTAAGGAAGTTTGTATCACCTGTCCGCAGTATTCCTCCCCTCCATTGGTGGAAAGTGAGAATAGCTTTTCCGAAATCTCGTCCAGATCACTGCTAAATCCCAATACCTGTTGTATATACCCCTCTTTTGCCGCCAAATGGTCGTTTCCGTATTGATACAGCGCTATTTGTAATTTCGGTCCCAAATTATTGCCACATTTGGCATGGGTAAATTTGTTTACTATGTCCCAGAGCTGGGATTTTGCTTGGTTAATTAGCCCGTCCATACTATTACTGGTGTCCAACAATAGGGCTATTTTTACGGTGTTGTTATTGGGTTTGGGCTTGTGATTGCTGTTTAGCTGTTCAATGCAGGTGTCTAAGCTGTTTTTTACAGGATGTAGAGCGCCGTAGCTGCTGCCAACAATAAGGGATATTGCTACTGTGGTAAATACTTTGCTTAACTTTTTCATAGTAATATGTTTAGATTAAACTTCAACTTCAGTGGTTTGTCTTGGCTGTATTGCCGTGCTGAGGTTTAAATGTAGGAGCAAACTTTTTCCCAAAAAACCGATATTGAGTAAACAGCTTGTTTGGCTGAGGCAAACTGCTGTATCAATTCGTATAGGTGTATAAGGGTTTCTAGGAAAGAGGAATACTTAAAAGTATCTATTTTTTAGTATGGTCTAAATCGTTTAAGTTTATCCCAATTATAAAAGTCAATGTACAGAGGTTTTTACATATTCTTATTTGTCGCTTTTACCATGGTGGGGGGCTTTGCACAAGACAGTGTGGCCCTACATCGCAGCTATATAGACTCGGCAAATTATTATAAAAAGAGGGATATTGGCAAGAGTATCGATTTTATAGCCCAATCCATTTCAAATTTAGGGTCGGTAAACAAGCAGGAAAAACTGTCCCAATCCTATACTATTTTGGGAGAGGTCTACCTTTATCACAAACAATATGATCTGGCTATATCCAGTTTTAATGATGCGTTACAGGCCAAGTCCAGCCCCCAGACAAGGCTGTTATTGGGGAAGGCCTTGGTACAGAACAAAGAATTTGAGGAGGCGGAGAAAATACTTTCTCCCCTTTTGGAGATACCCAGAATGCTTCCTTATCATAGGGTAGGGTTAAATGAGGTCCTTGGTGATGTCTATGTTGGGCTAGGTGAGGTAGATAGGGCTGTAGCCTATTATAACGAGGGATTAAAAGTGGCCGAAAAGAACCAGATTTCTACAAAGACGGTAGACCTTAACTCCAAGATAGCCGAGGCCTACGCCAAAGTGGATAGGTTGCACGAGGCTGATGTATATTTTGGCAATTCCCTAAAATTGGCTACCCAACAGCCGCCCCAACGAGCGGCCCAAGAAAAGGAAAAAGTGGCCGATTTTTACAATCGAAAGAATCAATATGGACAGGAAATAGCCCTGAGAAAAAAGAGCCTTGAGGATTTGAAGAAAGTACAAAAGGATGTGGGAGCCCCAACAGAATATGCCTTGGACAAGGATTCTATTTCCGCACAACGTATAAATTACAAAATAGCCAATGCCTATATTGCCCAGGACAAATACGATGAGGCCATCCCGTACCTGGAAGAGAGTATTAAGGATGCCGATGTGGATGATGATCTGTTGGTGCAGAAGGATGCCACAAGAAAGTTGTCTGAAGTATACAAGTATAAGGGCGATTTTAACAAGGCATTGGAGACCTATCAGGAATATGTGTCCCTGGTAGATACCCTGTATGTGAGAAAAGAACAGCAGATATCCACTGCAGCCCGTTTAAGCAGGGAAATAGCAGCCGCCCAAAGCAGAATATTGGGACTGGAGCAGGAACGGGAATTATCCCAAAGCAAATACAATCTGGCTTTGACCCAACAACAGTTGGTGACGGAAAGCGTAAAACGCCAAAATTGGATTATCTACTCCTTAATTTTTGGATTGTTGTTAATGGGCGTGGCCACCTATTTCTTTTACAGAAGCAATAAACAACAGAAGTTGGCAAACAATCTATTGGCTCTAAAATCCTTAAGGTCGCAAATGAATCCGCATTTTATTTTCAATGCCCTGAATTCCGTAAATAGCTTTATTGCCAAGAATGACGAACGAAGCGCAAACAGATATTTAAGTGATTTTTCTGCCCTTATGCGGTCTGTATTGGAGAATTCCGAGGAAGATTTTATTCCCATGACCAAGGAGTTGGAGTTGTTGGAACTGTATACCAAATTGGAATACTCCCGTTTTTCCGATAAGTTCAGCTATGAAATTCTTGTTGATAAGGAGATTTCTTTAACGGATTTTAAAATTCCGCCAATGCTACTACAGCCCTATATAGAAAATGCAATTTGGCATGGTTTGCGATATAGGGAAGAAAAGGGGTTTTTAAGGATAGCCCTAAAAACAATAGCGAAGGATACCCTACAGATTACAATAGAGGACAATGGTATTGGCCGTAAAAAATCACTGGAATTAAAAACCCAAAACCAGAAGAGGCAGAAATCCAAGGGTATGGGGAATATCAACAAAAGAATAGCCATACTAAACCAAATGTACAGCAATAAGTTGGATGTGGCCATAACCGACCTGGAATTGAACGGAACCGGAACCAAGGTGGTATTCACCCTAAAAAGGGATTAGGGCACATTATTATTAAGGGTGGGAATCCGTGGTCTAAAAAAAAGTGTTTCATATTTAAAAGCATAAATGGTAGGAATGACATTAAACGCCATACTGGTAGAAGATGAGGTGAATAGTAGGGAGATTCTCCGTAATTATTTGGGCAAATATTGTCCTGCAGTCCGTTTGGTTGGGGAGGCAGGGAGTATCAAGGAAGCAGATGCTATGATAAGGTCCACGAAGCCCGACTTGGTGTTCTTGGACGTAGAAATGCCTTTTGGAAATGCCTTTGATCTGCTAGATAAAATGCCTGAGCGGACATTTGAGACGGTCTTTGTAACCGCCTACAATCAATATGCCATGGATGCCCTAAATAATCATGCGGCCTACTATCTTATGAAGCCCATTAATATAGATGAGCTTATAAAAGCGGTAGCGTACGTCATCCAAATAAGGGTAAAGGAAATGGAGTTGCAAGACCGTATCCTTAAGCCAAAATTAAACAAGGTAGATGGTAAGATTACCCTGCCACAGCAAGATGGCTTCCAAGTTTTGAATGTGGCCGATATTCTTTACTGTAAGGCCGATGATAACTACACCGAAATATTTTTGGGGAACCAAAAAATACTGGTCAGTAAAACCTTAAAGTATTTTGAGGAAGCCCTGTCGGCCTATACCTTTGCCCGTATACATAAGTCCTACTTGGTAAATGTTAACGAGGTGCAGCAATACAAACGGGGCAAGGGAGGCAGCGTAGTACTGTCCAATGGGCAGGAAATAATGGTATCGGCCTCCAAAAAGAAGGATTTGTTGTCGTATTTTGAATAGATTTGCAAAAAAAAAGGTAGGGTTTAGGGGTTTAAAAACTATTCCCCTCCTTTGGGCTGAGGTGTATAACTGGCAGATGTAAAGCATGAATGATAAATAATACGATATGATAAAAGCGGTGAAGGGGAAAAGTCCCCAGATAGGGGAAGATTGTTATATTGCGGAGAATGCCACCATAGTTGGAGACGTAACAATGGGAGATCAGTGCAGTATTTGGTTCAATGCGGTGCTCCGTGGTGATGTTCACTACATTAAAATGGGCAACAAGGTAAACGTCCAAGATGGGGCCGTGGTGCATTGCACCTATAAAAAATCACCTACCACCATTGGCAATAAGGTGTCCATTGGGCATAATGCCCTGGTACACGGATGCACTATTCATGACAATGTATTGGTAGGAATGGGAAGTATTATTATGGACGACTGCGTGGTGGAAAGCAATAGTATCATTGCAGCCGGGGCCGTGCTAACAAAGGGGACCCACGTGCCCTCCGGAACCATTTTTGCGGGTATGCCGGCAAAAAAATTAAAGGATATCAGTGAGGAACTGAATAAGGGGGAAATTGATCGAATTGCCGAAAACTATATTACCTATTCCAGTTGGTTTAAGGAGGAATTATCCAATAAATAGCGGGCGAAATAGGGTTGATAGACAGGAAGGTTGTGGTTTAAGAGCTAAGAGTTTAAATGTGCCTACTGCCGGATCGGTATAAATTTTACATAAAAATAATCCTATTTTTGTCACATAGTAACAAAGAAAATAAACGAATGAATTGAGCCGTGATTTAGCCAGGCTTCTCGATTAAAACACGGGCTGGGCTTCCATGGCAATATTCAACTACCTGGAGGTAGGTAGCTAACAGATAAATTAAATAATAGAACGGATGAAAGCATATGTTTTTCCTGGTCAAGGTGCACAATTTGTAGGAATGGGGTTGGATCTTTATGAAAAGTATCCCGAAGCCCAAGAATTGTTTGAAAAGGCCAATGATATTTTAGGGTTCGCCATAACCGACTTAATGTTTGAGGGGACGGCCGAGGACCTAAAAGAAACCATTGTAACCCAGCCCGCTATATTTTTGCATTCGGTAATTATGAGTAGGGTCATGGGGGAAGATTTTAAACCGGATATGGTAGCAGGGCATTCCTTGGGCGAATTTTCGGCCTTGGTGGCCAATGGCGTCCTAAACTTTGAAGACGGATTAAAATTGGTGTCCCAAAGGGCCAAGGCCATGCAAAAGGCTTGTGAGTTGCAGCCCAGTACCATGGCGGCTGTTTTGGGCCTGGAAGACAGCGTGGTAGAAAAAGTTTGTAGTGAAATTGAAGGCATTGTGGTACCGGCAAACTACAACTGTCCGGGGCAATTGGTGATTTCCGGAGAGGTAGAGGCCATAAATACCGCCTGTGAAAAGTTAAAGGAAGCAGGTGCGCGTAGGGCTTTGGTACTGCCTGTTGGCGGGGCATTCCACTCTCCTTTGATGGAGCCGGCAAGGGAAGAATTGGCAGCGGCCATAGAAGCTACGGAGTTTAATGCCCCTAGCTGTGCCATATACCAAAACGTACCTACTACGGCCGTAACAGATCCTGAGGCTATAAAGGCCAATTTAATAGCGCAATTAACGGCCCCGGTAAAATGGACCCAAAGTGTGCAGCAGATGGTAGCGGATGGTGCCACCTTGTTTACAGAAGTAGGGCCCGGGAAAGTATTACAGGGCTTGGTAAAGAAAATCCATAAAGAGGCAGAGACCAGCTCGGCTATTCTTTCTTAGGGGTAGCGTGTGTAGCCTTGTTTAATAAGGGTTTAGAAGTGTAAAATATAAAAGGGTCCTGCCATTTGGCGGGACTTTTTTTATGCCTTGGTTTGGGAAAGAAGATCAAGGGCTTGGATAGGGGGAATTATTGTGGTGTTTTTGGTGGATATGGTTCATTGGGATTAATTCTTTTTTTGATTGTTGCAGTTTATCTGATATATAGATATTTAACCGCCATTGTTAGGCTTCTGGGCTATTTTTTAGTAATATTGGTATCCCATTTTTTACGGATGAGGTAGTCTTTTTTGGACAAATTTTAAGTTTTAGAGATAGACCGGCTATGAAAATAATTACACTATATAAAAACCTTTCCCATTGTCTAGTTAAAAAAACAATCAAACACCTTGTGCCCCTGATAGTCCTGATGTTAGTTGGGGCCAGTGGATATGGGCAGACGGTTACCTTCTCCTCGGCTACGGGGTCGGGGTCGGAGGACGCTGGTGATGGTA
>CAXAVP010000242.1:0-6770 GCA_963972175.1 uncultured Arenibacter sp. | reverse complement strand
AAACCTATGAATTTTGAAATTATTTTTCAAAAACACAAAATTTTGGATAGACTCCAAAAAAACGCCTGTAGTAATTTATTGGCACAGTGGGTATCTCTAACCGTCCTTTGGAAAATAAATACTTGCTGTGCCAATACCTTTTGGAAAAGTAGCGGGTTAAACCCGAGCTGTAAAAGCTTTATTTAGTCTTTTTCGGCAATAAAGGCTTCCAGTTTTTTAACCATTTCCGTATTTCCACAAAATAGAGCCTCTCGTTGGTGAAGGGTTTTAGGTTCTACATCAAGAATTCTTCCCGAACCAGTTGAGGCGGCACCATTGGCCTGTTCGGTTAAAAAGGCCATAGGGTTGCATTCATAGGTCAACCGTAGCTTGCCTTTTTGTGTTGGTCCTATCCTAGGATACATATATATACCTCCCTTTATTAAATTTCTATGAAAATCGGAGACCAAAGAACCTATATATCGTGAGCTGTATGGCCTATCGCCTTCTTCTTTTTGGCAGTATTTGATATACTTCTTTACTCCGTCCGAAAAATGTACGTAGTTCCCCTCATTCACAGAATAGATGTTGCCTTGTTCCGGGAATCGCATATTGGGATGGGAATGATAGAAGGTTCCCAAAGCGGGATTTAAAGTAAAGCCATTTACACCATTTCCTGTACTGTATACTAAAATAGTGGATGTACCGTACATTATATAACCGGCGGCAACCTGATTTTTGCCCGGTTGAAGAAAGTCTTCCAGTTGAACGGGCTGCCCAACAGCTGAAATTCTTCTATAAATGGAAAATATTGTTCCCACAGAGGCATTGACGTCAATATTGGATGACCCATCTAGGGGGTCAATGAGCACCACATATTGATTGTTGTTTTTACCATCCTGACTATTTACGGCAATGAAGTCTTCTTCCTCCTCAGAGGCAATACCACAAACAATACCCCGTTGTTTTAAGGTTTGTATAAATTTTGTGTTGGCATAAACGTCCAATTTCTGTTGGTTCTCGCCTTGTATATTGGTGTTGCCGGCATCGCCCAAAATATCTACCAACCCTGCCTTGTTTACTTCGTGATTGGTAATTTTGGCGGCCAGCCTAATAGCGTTTATAAGTTTGGAAAGCTCACCGGTAGAATATGGAAAGGCAGCCTGATTTTCAAAAATAAATTCTCCAAGGGTCTTTTTTTGATTTGTATTGGTCATAGAATAGGTGTATAGTTAGTTATTGATTTTTGTGATTGGGACACTTTTTTCCAAGTACTGGCTAATTCTATTTTTTAAACGGATTACCCAAGGAAAAAGTTCGCTACCTATTTCTTCCCAATATTTGGGGATACATTCAATGACCACATTAATATAGGGGCTTTTTTAGATATATTAAAATTTGGGAGGTAGATTCACCATAATATTGGTTTTATGGAAGATAAAAAACAGCCTTTAAGTCTTTTGCAATTGGACTATTGTCCGAATTGGTTTCCATTAGATCTGCCATATAGTCCCACCATTTTTTGCAAATGGCGGTATCCGCAATTGCATTCCATTGTTCTTCGGATTCCAATTCGGCATAACCAAACAGTAAATGGGTTTCACTATCAAAAAATATACTGTAATGATGAACCCCATTACTTTTTAAGACCTCTTGAAGCTCCTTCCATATAGGATTGTGTCTTTTTGTATATTCATCTATCTTGTCCGGATAGACCTTCATTTTAAATGCTTTTCTTATCATATTTATCAATTTTAATGAAATGCCACAAACAAAATGAAACCAAATGAGAACCCATATTGTTAAAAATAAGATTTGAAATAGGTTTATCTGTCCTGTACAGTGCTGACAATGACATTTATAAATGCTCTCTGGGGACAAAAGCAAGCTAAAACGGTACGGTACAGGATACTTCTTTGCTCCAAATTATCTAAAATTGTTAATGCTGTTATAAAACGGCATAGTATTTTTACCTTATATGTTTTAAGTACCTTACGTCCAAATGACACGGATCATCCTGAGGTAGATTATATTCAAGGATGCTTTTGGATACGTTGCCATGTGTGATGAACATCCAAAAACTGTATATGATCTGGGTAAAAGGAATGAAGTTTAAAAACCAAACTACAAATAACAACCAAAAGCATGAAAAGAATTAACTGTTTTATCATCCTAATAAGTGTACTCCTTCTTGGGAGTTGTTATGGTAAAAAGAAAACCGAGGAAGTTCAAACTCCCACCAAGCCCAACGTATTGGTACTCTTAACGGATCAGTGGAGGGCGCAGGCAACAGGTTATGCCGGTGACCCCAATATAGGCACACCACATTTGGATAGTTTGGCAGCCATAAGCGTTAATTTTAAAAATGCGGTTTCGGGTATGCCCGTATGTTCCCCGTTCAGGGCATCGCTCTTAACCGGACAACGCCCGTTGACCCATGGGGTCTTTATGAACGACGTACAGCTTGATACCAATGCGGTGACCATTGCAAAAGTATTCAACAAGGAAGGTTATGATACGGGCTATATCGGCAAATGGCATTTGGACGGTCATGGCAGGTTACAGAATGTAGCTCCTGGCCAAAGAAGGCAAGGGTTTCAATTCTGGAAAGGCAACGAATGTACCCATAATTACAATGAATCTGTTTACTATGACAATGATGACCCCACCAGAAAAATTTGGGACGGCTATGACACCTTTGAACAGACAAATGCTGCCATAGACTACATCAAGGAACGAAAGTCGTCCAAGAATCCTTTTATGATGATTCTTTCCTACGGTACACCGCACGCACCATACCATACGGCACCACTGGAATACAGGAAGCGTTTTGATCCAGAAAAGATCCAACTGCGTAGAAACGTACCGGATAGCCTAAAAGAACAGGCTAAAAAAGATTTAGCAGGTTATTATGCCCATATAGCGGCTCTGGACGATATGATAGGCATGGTGATAAATAATCTTAAGGACTCTGGACAATTTGATAATACCATTATCGTCTTTACTGCCGATCACGGAGATCTTTTGGGTTCCCATGGGGCCTATAAAAAACAGCAGCCCTACGAAGAGTCGGCCCGGGTCCCCATGCTTTACTATATTCCTGAAAAATTTAAAATAGCTCCTGGGGAACGGGATGCCTTAATGAATTCAGAAGATATTATGCCCACCCTGCTAAGTCTATGCGACATTGGCATACCCCATACGGTCGAAGGATTAAATTATAGACCTTATATGGAAGGGAAAGAAGATATAGGACATGCCACCTTGCTTAGCTGTGTACAACCTTTTGGACAATGGAATAGAGTGCAATATGGGGGTAAGGAATACAGGGCCATAAAGACCAAACAGTACACTTATGCCAGGGATTTAAATGGCCCATGGTTGCTTTTTGATAATATTAACGACCCTTATCAATTAAATAACCTTATAGGTAATGAAGGACATGCTCTTTTGCAAGATGATATGGAAAAACTGCTGGCGCAGCGGTTAAAAGAGACAGGGGACGAGTTTCTTCCAGGTATGGAATACATTAAAAAGTGGGGATATCCAGTGGATGAGACTGGTACGGTACCCTACACCAACTAAAAATATATAAACACAGTTATGTGAAAAATGCTGGACTTTGGCCCGCATTTTTTGTTTAACTCAAAATTTTGGATAGACTCCGAAATTTTTTAATCGAAGTAAGATATTATTACGGAATGGCCTCCGGTATCACTTTCACGGGATCATAAATTCATTTTCTTCAATTCTGCAACAGCGTGATTCGCCGCCCTTGCTGTTAAGGCCATATAGGTCAATGAAGGGTTTTGGCAACCCGAAGAGGCCATACAGGCACCGTCCGTAACATATACATTGGGTACCTCATGGATTTGGTTATATTTATTTAAGACCGAAGTCCTAGGGTCCCTGCCCATTCTGGCAGTGCCCATCTCATGTATTCCTCCGCCCATATATGATTCTCTTTTGTTGGCCCTTACCTCTTTAAATCCGGCATTTTGCAACATTTCCTGAGCTTGTTCTATCCAATCTTTTTTCATGCGCTTCTCGTTTTCCTTAAACTCGGCATCAAAAACAATAGTGGGCAGGCCATATTTGTCCAGTTTATCATAATTGAGGTACATGTGGTTCTCATGATATGGTAATACTTCTCCGAAGCCACCTAGATTAATTCGCCATTCTCCCGGTTTAAACATGGCCTCCTTTAGTTCCTTTCCATAGGCATATTCGGGGATGACCGTACTATAATCATTGCGGCCAGCTCCACCCTGATACCCATATCCTCTAATGAAATCCAAATTTTTGGAATTACCGTTTATGTTTCTAAACCTGGGGATATAGAAACCGTTGGGTCTTCTTCCTTTGTAATACTTATCGTCATATCCGTCAATTCTTCCACTGGCTCCTCCACCTAGTTGATGGTCCATAATGTTGTGACCCAATTCCCCACTTGCATTGCCCATTCCATTGGGGAAAACCTCAGATTTGGATTGCATTAAAATGGCTGTGGAAGCCATGGATGAGGCACAGAGAAAAATAATTTTTGACTTAAACTCCATCACTTCCTTAGTGCTGGCATCAATAACTCTTACACCTGTTGCCCTCTTTTTATCCTTGTCGTATAGGACCTTGCACACAATAGAATATGGCCGAATGGTCATATTATCCGTAGCTTCCGCCATGGGCAATGTGGACGAATTTGAACTGAAATAGGCACCGTATGGGCAGCCTCGCTTGCATCTGTTTCTGTACTGACAGCTAATCCTTCCAGCCCCGGGTTTGCTGCCTTCGGTAATATGTGCCACCCTCCCAATGGTTAAAACCCGATCTTTGTAATTTTCTGAAATACCTTTTTTTAAATGTTCTTCCACACAGTTCAACTCCATCGGCTTCAAAAACACGCCATCTGGCAATTGGGGGAGGTTTAGCGCTTCACCACTAACCCCAATATGTTTTTCAACATGGGCATACCATGGCTCAATATCTTTGTAGCGTATGGGCCAATCCACCCCAACACCATCTTTAGCATTCGCTTCAAAATCCATATCTGACCAACGATAGGTTTGTTTTCCCCAAATCAAGATTCATGGTGGGATAGTCTTGGACGTGTTTTACCATTCTTCCACGTTCTAAAACCAAGGTCTTGAGACCATTCTCGCAAAGCTCCTTTGCTGCCCAGCCGCCACTTATTCCTGTTCCCACGACAATGGCATCAAAAGTATTTGCGTTTAATTCTACTGACATTTTTTTTTAAATTATTAAAAGTAAAGCTCGTCACAAGCCAGAAGGCAATGTGAATGGGCAATCCGATCCTTGTTTTTAATGTTTTTCATATTAGTACAACGTGAATTTCACATAAAAATAATTGCAAAACGTTGATTTCGTATAAATTAAAAATTGCTACTGTCCCCTTGAGCCTGGCTGTATTAGGCTAGATATACCGGACAAAATCATCATAAATAGCTTATTAACAATCAAGTATAAGTCATACTCATGTTAGTATTGAAGCCAGGTATGAAAAAGACATTTAAAAATAGTATTTAGAATAAAAGAACGTATCCTGCACTGTACTGCTAAAGCGTGTTTAACCGCTCACAAAAGATATGTAATTAGTTCTTAATTTTTAAGATAGTTGACATCAATATCCTATAATGGCTTTATGGAAGGATACAGGATTATAACAACCTTATACTTTATTCCGTGCTTAATTCTACTGTTTCGCTAGGCACATATCCAATCCTATAAGCTTGAACAATTACCGTACTTCCCCTTGGAATTTCAAAAGGTTTTTGATAAACGGACCATACTTTTGGAGCAGCACTATCCTTATCCTTTATCTTATAACCTATTGATGCCCCTTCGGTAGCGCAGTCAAGCGTAATTTTATTGTTGGCGTAGGTTATTATGGGGTCTGATGTTATTGGTTGGGTTTCGGCACCGTTCCAAAGCTGGGATATAAGTTCTTTCTCCGGAAGGTTGGGAACATCTCCAATTTCTTTTAGCCATCTATCCATTTCGGTCCGTAATTCTTCCATTTTTTCACTGTAATCAGGGTTTTGGGCCAAATTGTTCAATTCATAGGGGTCGGTAGCACAATCATACAATTCCTCCGGGTCTTTATGTTCCCTAAACCAAAGGGCTTGTATGCTATCCAAGCTGCCTTCATCACGCAAACGCAATAATTCCTGCATGGTGGGGATTCCTTCCCTATATACCACAGGCAAATAGTACCCTTGTTCCGGCCTATAGTTTCTAATATATTTAAATCGGTCATCCCTTGCGGCACGGATCGCATCGGTAAATCCATCAAAACGATCTGCTGCTGCATGAATATATTCACGCTCTTTTTCGGCCTTATATGGCCCTAGAAAAGCCTGTCCTTGCATATAGGAGGGAGGCTCTGTTCCGATAAGGGATAGCAGTGTAGGCGCAAAATCAACAAAGCTCAGCAGTTGGGTATCTTTGGTTCCGGCAAGTTGTTTATTGGGAAAACGTATGATCAAGGGGGTATTTAAACCGGAATCATAGATTAAACGCTTTTCCCTAGGCAATGGTCCACCATGGTCTCCGTAGAAAAAGATGATGGTATTTTCCAATAAGCCATCGTCCTCCAATTGCTTTAAAACGGCCCCGACCTGCCTGTCCATCTCGGCTATATTGTTATACAATTTCCACATATCCCTGCGTACTTTCGGAGTATCCGGAAGGTATGGGGGAATATCAAAATTGATGTCTTTAGGCAAGTGCACCGGGGTTTCTTCTTCTGTCATACGAGCGGCACCCCATTTGTA
>CAXAVP010000241.1:0-6846 GCA_963972175.1 uncultured Arenibacter sp. | reverse complement strand
AGGACGAAATCCATGGATTCTTGCCAAACCTTTAAATCTTTATGGGATTTTATTTTCAATTAGTTTGTATTTTAAATCTATATATAGTTATGTTCTTGTCATTTTTACATTTGAGACTTTTAGGTGGGAAGGTTATACGTGTACAGAAGTAAAAAAAACTTTTTCGTACCAAAATATTACCCTTCCATCTTTTTTAACCATTGACTATCTGAACTAGTACGGTGACCCATTCAATATACTAATTATTCTAACCTTTCAACTTTATAACCCTATAACCTTATAGCCATTTAACTGTTTAAATATTGTTTTTTATAATATTCCTGATACCTTCCCGAAGTTACATTCTCTAACCATGCCTCATTTCCCAAATACCAGTCAATTGTCTTATCCAAACCTTCCTTAAAAGTAACCGAGGGTTTCCAGCCCAATTCATTCTTAATTTTTGAGGCATCAATGGCATACCGTAGATCATGTCCAGGTCTGTCCTTTACATATGTAATAAGTTTTTCGCTGTCACCTACTGTCTTACCCAGTTTTTCATCCATTTGCTTGCAGAGCAATTTTACTAAATCAATGTTTTTCCATTCATTAAAGCCCCCAATATTATAGGTTTCGGTATTTTTTCCTTTGTGGAGTACTAAATCGATGGCCATGGCATGATCCAATACATATAGCCAATCCCTGGTATAATTACCATCTCCATAAACAGGCAATGGTTTATTCTTAATGATGTTGTTTATAAATAAGGGGATCAGTTTTTCCGGAAACTGATTGGGGCCGTAATTGTTGGAACAATTACTGATCACATAGGGCAGGCCGTAGGTCTCTCCATAGGCCCTAACAAAATGATCGGAACTGGCCTTGGAGGCAGAGTAGGGAGAGTTGGGGTCATAAGCCGTTGTTTCGGTAAACAAGCCGGTTTCCCCTAATGTTCCATATACCTCGTCCGTGCTGATGTGATAAAAGCGTTTTCCCGTATAATCCCTTTCCCAAGTGGATTTGGCCGCGTTTAAAAGATGTACCGTTCCCAGAACGTTTGTTTTTACAAAGGCCATGGGATCATGTATAGACCGGTCTACGTGCGACTCGGCAGCTAAATGAATGACTGCATCAAACCTATGTTTCTTAAAAATAGCATCAATAAAATTGGACTCTGTAATATCTCCTTTTATAAAAGTATAATTGGGGACAGACTCTATATCCTTTAAGTTTTCTAGATTACCTGCATAGGTCAGGGCATCCAAATTATAGATATGATAATTTGGATAGTTGGTGACCAATCTCCTAACCACATGGGAGCCAATAAAACCGGCCCCACCGGTAACCAAGATGTTCATAAACTATTCTTTTTTATAGTTTTTTAAATAGGTGTTCAATTCCAACATACTTAATATGAGCAAGGTAATCCCAATAAAAACAACTGGAATTCTAAATTTATTACTTATAAAAATTCCTTTGACCTCTACACCCCTTCGCGGAAAGGCGGAAATAACGTTGAGGATACTGGATTTGTTGGCCCGTTCTTCATTAAGTGAAACCAAATTTTGTTTTAATTTATCTACCTGATTGATCAAGGCCAATTCCTTGTTTTCCTGCCCTCCATTTTCTCCTAAACTTATACTGGTTCCTTGCAGCGGCTTTTCAGCCTCTTTTTCCATTACCCGCTTGTAAAGTCGTTGTAAAGAATCCACTTCCATTAGTTGTTTCTTATATAAACTGTCCTGTAAGCTGATGTTTTTATCACTGATACTCTGTTGCAACCGAAAGTATTCGTTTCGTGAAATGGACTTGATGATGGATGGCTGTATCTTTTTGGCTACTGTATTATTCGTGGCCGTTACAGAAATGGTATGGAAACGGGAATCCATAGCATTGAAATTTTCCAAGTAATCCTCCATGTCAATGGCCTTTTTGGTGGTGGAATCCAAGCTTCGCACGAACCTGTCGAACAATTGTACCTTTTGGTTCTCATCCGAGTATGACTCCACAACAAACTTCTTGATTTTTGCAGCTTCCCCAACACTTACTTCCATGGCTTCCGCCAATGCGGTAGAGTCTTGGGCCTCTGCCAACTCATTGTAGAAATTAATATTGTTGTAAAGCTGCTGTACACTGTTAAAATTAGGCTCAACCACCATGGTAGAAACAAATTTGGGGGTTTTAACCATGTCCAAATAAATCCCTAGAGCTAGACCAACTACTGCCGCAACCACAAACTTTATAAAATGCCTTTGTATAAAGAGCAGGAATAAGATGATGATATGAAAAATTCCCTTAAAAATATTTCCGATAAACTGGAATAGCTTTCTAAATGCGTTTCCAATTAATTGGAATAACTGCCCTAAATCTACTTCCTCGGAAGAAGAAGGGGTAGGATTGGGTTGCTGATTGGCCATAGTAACTTAAAAATTAAATATTTGTGTTAGTATTTTATCTGTAATTAAATAAGTGGGTTTTACACCAGTTGTACCCAATCCTCCGGATGCCAAGGTGCTCCCCGTTTCCAGGGGATTATCCGAGGCATAGTAGGCATAGCGGACCTTCACATCTTCCCGTATGCTCTTTCTTATCTTGGAAGCCGATTGTATGGCTTTTTGGTAATGTACGCCTTCCATTTCCAGACCAATAACATTCCAGGTAGATTCATGAAAAAACTTTAAGATATCCTTGTTTTGCAAGGAAGTACCTAATACCGTTATCATGGCACCTTCCAGCACCTTTAAACCATTGCCTTCAAATTCCTCCTTGCCCAATTCGTTAACAAAGGGATAGTTATCCGCCGTTCCTTCAAATATATGGGCATTGGGTATCATTAAATCTCCTTTTCCCCCTTCAAGAATTCCTGCTTTTCCCATAATGGATATAGAGGCTATATTTAAAAATACCTGTTGGTTTTTTTTAATTCTATAGGGTTTTAATAGCTCGTCTATGGTTTCATAGGCTTGTTCCCCAAAGGCGTAATCCATGACAAATATAACTGGTTTTTCGCTTTCAGGGCCGTTTTTGTCAAATTCGTAGCAACAGGCATTTTTTCCCAATTTTGCCATATCAAAAATTTGCACGTCTATATTGGTGCCTGATACATCATCTATGGCAATCATCCCATTTTTTTTGGCATAGGCGGTGACTTTATCCCGTAGTTTGGAATTTTGTGATATGCTCAGGGCCTCAAAAATTTCCAAATTGGTTTTGTCAGCAAATTCCCTTCCCAATGCCTTTCTGGCAAAAAGGGAGTTCATAACGCTGTGCATATTGGCACTTATAATATGGATGGGGCGCTGTAATAAATTTTCCTGCAGTTTTTCCTTTATGGTATTGGCCCATCGTTCCCCGTGAATGTGATGCCCCAGGCGCTCCCGCAACATGGGGCTAAAGGTAATGGCCCTTTTGTTTCCGGTAGTTTCCTCTTCAATGGCCAATTTGCCCAACCAATAGATGATTTTTAGAAATCGTTCCGGATTGGTCTTGGTTGACAATAGTTTGTGAACGGACATAATGTCTATAAAGGGTCTGCCGAGAATATTGGCCACATGTATCAAGGCTACTTCCCGTTCCTTTTGGCTAAGATCCTCTTTTTGGGTGGCTTCCTCCAATTTGGTCCAATCCCGAATGGTCTTGTCCGTATCCTCTATTAGGACCCGCTTGCTTATTTTCTCCGATTCTATAAACAAAAATGTAAGATGGGTTAGAATATCGTAAATATCAGATCTTCCCCGAGTAATCTCTATGTTCATCTGCTCATCATCAATTCTATAGCAGTTCCTACGTCTTTTGGGAGGTATGATGGGCTTGAATTGGGAGCTGGAATAACCCTCGTCCGAGGTAAGGTTTATATACCTACATTGCTCTATGCCTTCCGGTAAACGCTCCAATACATACATAAGACCATTGAGCTCTGCCTTTTCCTCGGCAATGGAGCCATATATTTCCGGTCTTAATTGTAATAAGGACTGCTTTAGTGCCGCACCCGATACCCCAGCAGGCTTGTAAAATCCGCGATTAAAAAGATGCCGCATGGTTATATACAAACGCTCTATGGCATTGGTGGAATCCTGGGCCCGGGTAGTGTTGACAGATTTACTCATATTCTAATGCAAAACTACAATATAAATCAATTATTTAATTTCTAAACGGTTTTTTCTATTATACCGTATTGCACATTTAGTTTGCTTTCAAAGAACCCTGGACGATTGGAAGGCTAATCCTTACTCTCCCTTCAATATATGGCTTTTTGAAGTCCAGTATCAGGTTTAGTTGGCAATTTGGCTTTGCAAGCCTTCCGCTACTTTTCGGTCGTTGGATAGTCGCTGTACCTTGTTTTGGCCTCCTAATTTTCCAATGGATTTCATATATTCCTGAAAGCCTCCTTCTTTTATTGGGGTAACTTTTAGGGTCTGAAGTATTTTTCCGTCTATCAAATCAAAATAATAACTGTTCTGATTTTGCAGGGCCGTATCCAATAGGTTGATGAATTTCTTCATATCTGAGGGCAACTTTTCAAATTCGATGAGCCATTCGTGATAGGGAAGTTCCTTTTCATCCGGATTAATCTGTGGGGCCACTGTAAATTCATTGATTCGGGCGTCGGTACCCGCTATGGCCTGTCTCATGGCCTCCTCCACTTCCTTGCCAATAACGTGTTCCCCAAAGGCAGAAATAAAATGCTTTATTCTTCCCGAAACTATTACTTTATATGGCTTTAAAGAAATAAACTGAACGGTATCCCCTAGGTTATAAGCCCATAGTCCCGCATTGGTAGAAATAATCATTACGTAATTCACCCCTACTTCCACATCCTTTAGGGTAAGGCGTTCAGCGCTATCACTAAAAAAGTCTTCGGCCTTTACAAACTCATAAAAGATGCCTGAATTCAAGAGGAGTAGCATTCCCTTTTCTGTTTGGGAATTCTGATAGGCAAAAAAACCCTCGCTTGCCGGAAATAGTTCTATACTGTCTACCCTGCGGCCAATCAGGTTTTCAAATTTGGCCCTGTAGGGTTCGTAATTTACCCCACCGTAGATAAAGAGTTGAAAATTCTTAAAAAGATCGCCAATTTTTTTATTCGATTTGGCATTTAATTTTTCAAAATACATCTGCACCCATGATGGAATACCGGCAATGACGGTCATGTTTTCATGAATGGTTTCCTCAACAATGGCATTTACCTTGGTGTCCCAATCCTCTATACAATTGGTCTCCCAACTGGGCAATCTGTTTTTTTGCAGATAATTGGGGACATAATGGGCCGATATTCCGGATAGCCTACCAATTTTAATTCCGTTTTTATCCTTCATTTCCGGACTTCCCTGTAGAAATATCATTCTGCCATCTACAAAATTAGCATTTCCCGTCTCATGAATATAATTGAGGATAGCGTTTCTAGAAGCTTCTATCTGGTATTTTATGGATTCTGAGGTAATAGGGATATATTTTACGCCTGAGGTTGTCCCTGATGTCTTGGCAAAATAGGCCGGTTTTCCAGGCCAAAGGATATCTTGTTCGCCGTCCACAACTTTCTCCACATATCCTTTTAATGCCTCATAATCCCTTATTGGTACCCGCTCTACAAAATCGGAATGGGTCTTTATTTCGGCAAAATTATGGTCTCGTCCAAATTCGGTTTCCCGAGCAGCGGCTAGTAGGCTCTTGAAAAGCTTATCCTGGGTTTCAATGGGGTTATTGACCCACTGGGCAGTTTTTTTTGCAATATTCTTGGCAAAAATTTTTGCCGCAAAGGATTTTAAACTCATCTAATCTTATTTAAAATCTATAAAATTTAAGGGATTGATAGGGCTGCCATTGCTCCAAAGTTCAAAATGTAGGTGTGGCCCGGTCGTAAGTTCACCCGTGTTGCCTACCGATGCAATAACCTCTCCCGACCTTACCACATCACCCTGACTTTTATTTAAGGCGCCATTGTGTTTGTATACACTTAGGAGTCCGTCTACATGCTCTAAAATAATTACATAACCCGTTTCGGCCGTCCACTCGGCAAATACCACGGTACCATTGGCGACGGCCTTTATAGGACTGTCTTTAGGGGCTGCAACGTCTACGGCAAAATGCTTGTTTTCAGCTTCAAAACCTTGGGAGATAGTACCGCTAAGAGGAGAAAACAATACTTGCCCGGGGTTATTGATGTTCCGTTCAAATAAATTGTATTTGTCCTCTAGGGCAACCTCTGCCCTTAACAGCGAATCTTCCCTTATAGGAGTAAGGTCAACATTGGATGGGTCCAACTTATATTGTTCAAACAAGGAATCCCTATTAATTTCATTATTCTCAATATCACCGCGGAGCACCTTCCTGATATTATCTAAATACCTATTGGTATAATTTAAGGTAGCAACAAGTGAGTCCGTCCTGTAGGTGAGTTCCGTAGCCTGTCGCTTTAACTTGGTAGAAGAGTAACCAGGGATATATTCCCTAAGTGGGGTGAAGGCTATTAGCAATATAGTGAAGCCTATCAACCCAATAATAAAGAGGGAACCCGTTACAAAAACATTCATCCTACTAAGTTTAAATGAAATCTTTTCTTCAAAAGTACTTTCATTAAGAATTACCAGACGATACTTATGTAATAGCTTCTGTTTTATCTCCTTTCTTTTCTTTACCTTTTTGGCCATAATGAACAAAGATAAGGTTAGTATTTAACTTTAATTCTTTTATGTTTATATTTGATATTCTATTGTAATTACATTACAAAAGTATTTATTAGCAAAATATATTCTAATTTAGAGGACTTAAAATACATTATAGAAGTTAAAATTTACGGCATTCTAATATCTTTTTTAGTACCTTTGTTACCTTAAATTATCATACTATGATCACTTTAAACACATTTTT
>CAXAVP010000240.1:0-6859 GCA_963972175.1 uncultured Arenibacter sp. | reverse complement strand
GAAAAAATTGAGGGTACTACCAATCTATGGGGATCAACCAATTTAGCCAAAACCAATGATGCCTTGGGCTGGGGTGTACATCAGTCCCTTAAGGGCAACCTTAATAGATTTAGCTATTACGTTAGCGGTAGCTTGGAACAAACCGGCAATAAATACGATGCGGACGGAATTCCCATCCTGCCAACATACGGTTTTGACAACACCGATATATACAGCAGCTTTGGAAAATTGGAGTACCTACTATCAGACCACCAAAAACTGACACTTAGTGGCAACATCTACCATTCTGCCCAAGACACCCCCTTTATTCCGGTAGCCGCAGAGGTTGAAGTCTTTAATGAAGAAGGCGATTATTCCATTATTCCTGGATATGGCGTAGAAGGCAGTAATGCCGGACAAGAACCTACTGGAACCACCGTGATAAACGGACAATTAAAATATAGTCTCAGTAATATCTTCCAAGGAACTACCCATTTTGAAACAGACCTTTACTACCAAAACACTGAAAACGTCTTTTTCTACTCGGACAAATTTGAAAATGGCGGACAGTCGGTAATCAATGCCAAAAAATATGGTATCAGACCTAATTTCAACACCCAGTTCGCCCCTTTTAACCAAACAAATATAAGGTTGACCTATGGGGTAGATTTTTTAAAGGACAAAACCAATCAAGGGCTATTGGATGGCAGATTGTGGGTCCCTAATATTGAACTCACCAACTGGGCACCCTACGCACA
Source organism: uncultured Arenibacter sp. (assembly GCA_963972175.1). GTDB lineage: Bacteria > Bacteroidota > Bacteroidia > Flavobacteriales > Flavobacteriaceae > Arenibacter. The sequence goes on along the minus strand of CAXAVP010000240.1, from coordinate 6,122 downwards.
ATCTACCTTTAAATTCAATAACCAATGGGTCCTAAAGGCAGGTCTGCGTTATGACGGTATGAATATGGATATCGTAGATTATAATACCCTTCCCTATTCTGCCAAAGGTGATGGCAATTTTAGTCCGTCCGTAGCCGTGGAAGGAGGTAAACTTAATTTCAACAATCTTGCTTTTAATGTAGGGCTACGGTATATAGAACACCAAGAATTTACCCCCTATATTAGTTATTCCCAGGGCTTTTCTATTGCCGACCTTGGCTCTGTACTGAGGTCTGCGGTGGCCGATAACATAAATGATATACAATTGGAACCTGCCGTCACCAATAACTATGAATTTGGCTTTATATCCAAGTTCAATAACTTGCAGCTAGAGGCTGTAGGTTACTACAGTACCTCCAACCTGGGTACAGGGGTGGTATTTGTTGACGAGATCAACACCTTTGTACCCTCCACACAACCACAACGTATTTATGGCGGTGAGGTATCATTGGACTATTTTAGTTGGAACAAGAAATGGCAAATTGGAACCTCATATTCCTACGTAGAAGGACTCACACATGCTGTGGATGACGAAAACAACCTAACCTATTTGGGTGGTGATGTAATAGCCGCCCCAAAATGGACCACCTATATTAACTGGCAGCCCACGGAAAAATTTAATACATCCCTTAGAATGACCAATTTGGGCGATAGAAACCGATTTGACCCCTATCTGGACAGCAATGACAACTGGGCCTATAGACATACACAGTTCCCCGTAAGTGGGTATACCTTGGTGAATCTTTCTCTGGGTTATCAATTAAAATCGGACCTGTCCCTTACCATGGCAATAAACAATATATTGAATGAATCCTATCTACCTGCGCGTTCACAATGGGCCGCTCCTCTAAAAACCTTTACAGGAGCAGGGGAAGGAGCCAATGCAAAACTAGGGCTTAGGTACAATTTTTAAATTAATGGGACCCATGTTTGATAACCGTTAATCATGGGTCTTATTTTAAACTTTAGCTTCTTTGATTATTTTTAACAGGTTTATTAGGAATTTACACCTTTGGCTAGGGCTGTCATGTGGTCTAATCGCTTCTATCTCCGGATTAACAGGTTCCCTATATATTTGGCAACCTGAACTAAGCGCATTGCTCAACCCAGAGCTATTGACCATTGAGCCCCTAAGGCCTTTTGATGAAAATAGTCTCTACAGTACGGCCAACAAGCTTGTGGAGCAACACAAGGATAGCCTGGACAGAATAAACCTGCCCTATAGGGAGCAACAAACTATTTCCCTAGTATTTAAAAATGGTGAAACACTTTATTTCCATCCCTTTTCAGCCCAATTTTTGGGTAAAAAATCGGCTTCCATTAATTTTTTTGAGAGTCTATTGAATTTTCACCGCACTTTGGGTATCCCCAAAATAGGAAAATATATCACCGGCAGCAGTACCATCCTATTCTTCCTACTACTATTGAGTTCTGGCGCCTATTTGTGGTGGAAAACCTATAACAACAATCTTATCAAAGGCTTTAAAATAAAATGGAGGGCCAAGAAAAAGAAATTGCATTATGACTTACACAAGGTGATAGGAATTGGTTTTTTTATCCCACTGATGGTCATAGCCTTTAGCGGTGCCTATTTTACCTATAATACCTACTATAAAACAGCCCTGGGCCTATTTAACAATTCTGATAAAAACACCCCAGACCAACCTGCACAACCCCATGGCCATGCCACATCCTATCAAGATTATTTGCACAATCCGGACGAGGACTACGACCTACGTGCCCTGATCCTTCCAAAAAACACAGAATACAATTATCATTTTCGCTATATCAAAAAAAGGTTTATTTCTACTGGGCTACGAAAAACCAAGGAATTAAAGCTGGGCCCGGAAGGAACCATTACTAGCCTAACGGATTATGACACAGACCCCAACAGCCAACGCATTGCAGCCCAATTCTACCCTGTACATATAGGCGAAATAGGGGGGATTTGGGGAAGGATACTGGTTTTTGTGTCGGGACTAATTCCAATAACCCTTTATATTACTGGCCTCAAATTGTACCTCATTGGCAAAAAAAAGTGAATCACAATGTAACCTCCATAGCTTTTCACCTATGGTCATTTCTTAAACCCCATAGCCATTAAGCATCCATTTAGGCCCAAATGTCCAAAAGGGGATAAATAAACACCTCATAGACCTACGGAACCAACAATCATTTTTCGTAGGCTCCTGAAGAATAGGTAAGCTCATAACTATGGGTGTAGACCTCAAAGACAATCCCAAAAGGATCTTCCACATAGCACATGCTATAGGGCTTCTCATTAGGGTAATACTTCCTAATGGGCATTCGTTGCTTCCCGCCATGGGCCACTATCTTGGCCACAAGCTCCTCTATATTGGGATCCTGTATGCAAAAATGGAAAAGGCCGGTATTAAACGGATTAAACTCCGGTGCTTCCTTTACCCCATGCGGAAAAGTGAACAATTCTACTCCAATACCATCCGAGGTAGCCATATGGGCAATTTCAAATTCTTTCCACTCTTCGCCAAAAACATCAATACACATTTGACCGATGGCCGTTTCCCTTTCTTTTTTTACCGTGGAAGGCTCCATAATTACATACCACCCCATTACCTCTGAATAGAATTTTACGGCCTCATTAATATTGGGCACTGTAAGTCCGATATGTGAAAAGGTCTTTGGATAGGTTTTATTCGTTTTCATAGTTTCTATTTTAGAGTGCAAAAATACCCTATATTTGCCTCATTGGCAATAACTTACCCAAAAGTAGCATAGTTACCTAAAGGAGTAAAATACTGATTAACAAATACCTGAAATTCTAAAATGAGTGAAAATAATTGCCCTCTGCATTATACCATGAACCTCATCGGCACCAAATGGAAGCCCTTGGTCCTATTTCATTTATTGAAGGGTCCATTGCGCTCTGGCATCCTACAAAAGAAAATTCCGGAAATATCCAACAAGATGTTTACCCAAACAGTAAGGGAATTGGAAAAAGACCAACTCCTTGCCCGGAAAGTTTATCCGGTAGTGCCTCCCAAGGTAGAGTACAGTCTAACCGAAAAGGGCAAATCCTTAGAGCCTATTTTAAAAAGAATGGATGAATGGGGAACGAGGTATCAGTGAACGGCGTAAACAGTAAACAGTCGTCAGTGGACAGTGAATGCTCCTCCACCTCCTTAGTAGGGTCCATAATACCCGCATGAACCAAAGACCGCTAATTGCGTTTTATGGTAGGTTTCCCTTTTAGGAAGCCTAATTTTTTTAAGAACACATCCGTATCGTACATACACAGGTTAAAGTACTTATCATCACTCTTCTTTCTAAAAAAACTACCGTTAAAAAAGCCATGGCCCACATTTTCTACCGCTACCAGCTTGCACTGGTTACCGGCTTCCTTCATGAGTTTTGTAAAACGTTCGGCATTTTCAAAGGGCACGGTAGTATCTTCTTTCCCGTGAAAGTTAAGCATAGGAGGCAGTTGCGCCTTTATCAAATGGACAGGGGATATTTCTGTCTCACGTCCCTTTACCTTTGCCGCCCCATACCCCTTTTCGGTGGTATCAAAAACGGGATTGTAGCCTACCACGGCATTGGGGACCGAACTTATGGTCAAATCTTCATTAGGGTTCTCATGCCCTTCCACCAAGGCTGTGCAAAGGGCCACATGTCCACCAGCAGATCCTCCGCTGGCTACAATTTTATTGGGATCCACATGAAGTGATTTGGCATGCTGACGCACCCAACGAATGGCCGACTTCCCATCCTCCACACAGTCAAAAGGCGTAGTACCATGCACACTCTTTATGCGATACTCTGCGCTTATGGCCAAAATACCTCTAGAAGCCAAATATTCGCTTTGTTGGTAGAACTGTTGGGGACGACCCCCATTCCAGCCCCCGCCAAAGAAAAAAACTATAGCTGCGGTGGGCTTCTTTGATTGCTTAGGTTTAAACACGTGTAAATAAAGGCTATCGCCATTAACTACCTTATAAAGTAGTTTTTCATCCGCTTCAGGGGTATTGGCCATGCTGTTAAAAGATAGCGCCAGCAATGAAATGAATAATAGAAAGACCTTTTGTATTTGCATTATTTCTGAATTAAATTATATGTCTATTATTTAAGAACAACTCCCATGGTCACTCCCTTAAATGAAATGTATGGTGGTTTTCAAGTACCCAAGGCATTTTCTGCCCCTAAACAAACCAATAGCTGCCAAAAATAACAATTTACAGCTAGTACGGTTGCAATTATATCTTAATTATAGACAGCCTATAGCCTACTGGCACAACCACCTCTCACTTTTCCATAAACTAAACATGTATTAGCGCAAAAAATTGAAGCGCTATTACAAAGAGAACTATTACGTTTTGGGGCCGGGGGCCCTTGACAGATCCTGATCCGTAACAAGGATATCCTTCAAAAAAATACTACGTCCTGCTGTTCCGGTACCCTAAAATAATATAGAATTCTTATTATTGCCCCCTGTAGCCAGTATGGTACAATCCTAATTGGGCAATCTGTAATCATATACCTGCGTTATAAGCCATACCTTTAAGATGGTCCCAGAAAAAAGAAAAGAGTAAAATGAAAAATTATTGGCACTGCATCCATATCCTTGCCACGGTCATTGGAAGTCTATCTATAAGCTATGCCCAAGAGGAGTTTACCACCTTTACCGAGCCCTTCATAAGTCTAAAATACAATGCAACAAAGAGCTATTCTGCTCAATTACAGTTAGGCAACCGCAACTACTTGTACCAGGACAACAACTATGCCCATAAAGTGCAGCTCTTGGATCTGACCCATATTTCGGCTCTAAAAATTGGGACTGCCTCAAAGATTGGGATGGGCGCCCGCTATAGGCTGGGGGACCCATTTAATAATGATGCCGAAAACGAGATAAGGTTAATACAACTGTACAAGTGGCGTTTTGAAAAAGCCTCTTTCTTTCAGCACCAAATACAATTGGAAGAGCGATTTCTATCCGATATTACCAAATTTAGAATGCGATACGCCCTGCAATGTACCCTCCCTTTGAAGAACCAATCCGCATCCAGCCCCGACTATTTAAAAATATACACCGAACCTTTATGGCAATTATCCCCAGACCACAAGCCAGAGCTGGAACAACGTGTGGGCAGTGGATTGGGATGGAACATAATGCACGATGCAACCCTGGATATAGGGTTGCAATACAGGCTTAAGAACTACCTTAACAGTACAGGGCACCAACTGTTCGCAATTTTAGGCTTTACAGTTCTGATTTAGGCCAATTTTATAGCTAAGGCATAAAACCCATGACAGTTTAGCCTGGGATAATAATTCTTGAATATGCTATAAGTTGCTCTCATACCAATCCGGAGTAGGGAACTTACAAATTAAATCCTTAAGACCATCCCTGGATATGGGTTTCACCAAATAGCCGGAAAGTGTGCTAATTTCCTTGGCACGTTCTACATCTTGCTGACTGTTTGAAGAAGTAAGGAGGTAAATGTTGATTTCCTTCTTTAAATCGCTTTTCAGGGATTTGTATTCATTTAAAAATTCCCAACCGTCCATAAAGGGCATGTTCAAATCCAACAGAATAATATCCGGAAGCTTATTGACTGCATCCAGATTCTCCTTAAGGCATTCAATCCCTTTCTCTCCATCTGTAAAAAATTGGATCTTTATATCCGGATTAATTTCATGAATGGTATTCTTCATAATAAATTGAAAAATCTCATCATCGTCGATTAAGAAAAAATGTAACTCATTCATAGTTGTCAAATGTTATTTTAAATGTTGTTCCCTGCCCCAATTCACTACTAACTTCAATACTGGCACCTAAGGATTCCAGCTGGGTCTTTACCAAAAATAATCCCATGCCCTTGCCCGAAAGATTGCGATGTAGTCTTTTATATAATTTAAATATGTCCTTTCCGTGTCGCTTAAGGTCCATGCCCACCCCATTATCGGCAAAAAAGAGTACTTTTTGGCCATTTTCTACTTGTGTCTTAATACTTATGAAGGACTTCTTATCCAAATCCCTATATTTTATAGCATTGGAAATAAGGTTCTGAAGAACACTCTGAAGGTATATACGTGAGAATCTTACC
>CAXAVP010000239.1:0-6865 GCA_963972175.1 uncultured Arenibacter sp. | reverse complement strand
TCAGGGAACACAGTAGATGCGGTGAATTTCCCAAATATAAGGTTGCCAAAGCAAAACAATGCCCATCGTTTCTTGCACATTCATAAAAATGTGCCAGGAATCATGGCTAAAATCAACGAGGTTTTGGCACGATACGATATGAATATTTCCGGTCAATATCTTTCAACCGATAATGAGGTGGGATATGTAATTTCTGATTTGGACAAGGAATACAATAAGGATGTTATCAAGGCATTGAAGAAGATAGATAATACTATTAAATTTAGGGTGTTGTATTAGAATATAACATTGATGCCAAGCTATTAAAACTGCCTAAACAATACGTTTAGGCAGTTTTTTTATGACCATTTGTATAATAAGATAGGTTTTGCATTCGGAGGGAAAAGTTGATCGGCAATGTCCAAATGCCCTTCCTTTATTCATCTAAACTGGGCCCATTTACCGGTGGTGATAGGGTTCATTCCTTAAAATGGTATAGGCCCGGTACAATTGCTCTACCATGAAGAGTCGCACCATTTGATGGGAAAAGGTCATTTTGGACAGGCTGATCTTGCCAGTACATTTTTGGTAAACGGCGTCACTAAAACCATAAGGTCCACCTATGGCAAAAACCAATTGTTTGATGCCGGAATTCATGTGCTTTTGAAGGTATTCAGAGAATTCAACAGAGGTTTTTTGCTTGCCCTTTTCATCCAATAGAATTAAAACGTCGGTATTGTTGAGTTTGCTTAATATGGCCTCGCCCTCCTTATCCTTTTGTTGTTTTTCAGAAAGGTTTTTAGTGTTTTTTATATCAGGGATTATTTCCAGCTCAAATTTAATGTAGTGCCTAAGTCTATTCTGGTATTCATTGATCAATTGGATCAATTGGGCACTATCGGTCTTTCCCAATACTAACAGTTTTATAGTCATGGGGCAAATGTAATGCGCAAATCCCAAATTCCAAAAGGCGATTCAGCTACGGTGTGTCATGAAGGGGTGAAGGAGGTCACACTGATGCGCTAGAGCATCTAATTTTGCAGAGGACTTAAGCTAAGCCATACTGTTGGAGGAATTAGGGAAACATTTTACTAAATTAGCACGGAAAAAATATTGCATGATCTCAGAAGAACAATTTAAAACAGAACTGGATTTAATTATTAAGAACGCCATTCGCGAAGATGTGGGTGACGGTGATCACAGTTCATTGGCCTGTATACCCCATACGGCTGTAGGTAAGGCCAAACTTTTGGTAAAGGATAAGGGCATCATAGCGGGAATAGATTTTGCTAAACAGGTTTTTGGATATGTGGATGGTGAATTGGAAATAGAAACCTTCATCAAAGACGGGGATACCGTAGAATATGGTGATGTGGCCTTTCATGTTAGCGGAAGCTCACAAAGTATTTTAAAGGCAGAGAGATTGGTATTGAACGGAATGCAAAGAATGAGTGCCATAGCTAGCAAGACCAACTATTTTGTAAAACTTTTGGAAGGTACACAAACAAAAATACTGGATACCCGGAAAACAACACCTGGCATACGGGCTTTGGAGAAATGGGCCGTTAAAATAGGAGGGGGAGAAAACCATAGGTTTGCCTTGTACGATATGGTGATGCTAAAAGATAACCATATTGATTTTGCCGGGGGTATTACCAAGGCTATTGAAAAAACACAAAGTTACCTCAAAGAAAAAAATCTGGATTTAAAGATAATCGTGGAGGCGAGAAACCTAGAGGAGGTAGAGACAATTTTAAAATCGGGCGGTATTTATAGAATTCTATTGGACAATTTTAGTTTTGAGGATACCCGTAAAGCGGTTAAATTAATAGGGGATCAATGTTTAACGGAATCATCCGGTGGAATCAATGAAGAAACCATAAGGAAATATGCCGAATGTGGGGTGAATTTTATTTCTTCCGGGGCTTTGACCCATTCCATTTATAATATGGATCTTAGTCTAAAAGCAGTTTAGATGTCTCGGGAAATTGAAGAGAAACTAAAAAAGGTTCCCATTCTTAATTGGATAGTTGGTCTGTTGAAACGGATAAAGCTACCCGCCTTTGAAGGGCTGTCTTTCTATGATCTTGTAGAGATGTACGTACTGGGAATTGTGAAAGGCGCACTTTCTACAAGGGCTAGTGCCATATCCTTTAGTTTGTTTTTGGCCCTGTTTCCGCTGCTTATTTTTTTAGTGACCTTAATTCCTTTTATTATTCCCTATGTCTCTGTAGGAAACTCTAATTTTGATGCCGATTTTTTAAACTTCTTGGAAGCCTTTTTGCCTAGGGCCACCGGGGAATATTTTGGTGAGATTTATCTGCAGATCAGTGAACAGGAAAGGGGAGATGTGTTGTCTTCGGCGATAGCCTTTATAACCTCCATCTTTTTAATGGCCAATGGGGTAAACGCTATTTTTGGAGGGTTCGAAAATTCTTATCACGTGAGCCTTAACCGGAGCATTGTTAGGCAATATCTCTACGCTTTGGTTGTTGGGTTAATGCTATCTATCTTACTCCTATTGGGGGCGGTGGTATTTGTCTATTTTGAAGCATATGTGCTTATGGGACTACATGAAATTACCCATAGGGGAGCAGAGATCCAGGTAGATGAAAGCGATTATATTCTGGTACAGTGGGGGAAATTTTTGTTTTTGGGGATATTGGCTTACTTTATTACCGCAATTTTATATTATTTTGGGACCAAAGAAGGGAAGCAGGCAAAGTTTTTTTCTGCAGGAGCCTTAATGACCACTTTACTTTTTATACTTACTTCCTATTTATTTGGTGTGTATGTTGAAAAATTTGCCCGATATAACGAATTATATGGGGCTTTGGGTGGATTGTTGATATTATTGGTCTTTATTTGGTTAAATTCCAATATATTGCTGTTGGGGTTTGAACTGAATGCCTCATTAAATTCATTGAGAAAAAAATATAAAAAACATGATGAAAGTGAATAAGTTGGTAGTGTACATAGTTTTTATGCTTTTTTCTATGTCCTTCTATGGACAAAGCGTATTTGGAAAATGGAAAACAATAGACGATAGGACAGGGAACCCCAAGGCCATAATAAAAATTTATGAAGAAGATGGGTTAATGTATGGTCATGTAGTGGAGATTTTGGAGGAAGGTCGGGAAGACGCCGTATGCGCCAAGTGCGATGGGGAGCGTAAGAATAAGCCCATAGTGGGAATGAAGATCATTGAAGAGGTAAAGCCGGTGGGAAATGGAGAATGGAAGGGGAAAACACTGTTTGATCCGGAACAGGCTATGACCTTTAGATGTAAAATTTGGCTGAATCCCGAGAACCCGGATGAACTAAAGGTAAGGGGGTATTTGGCATTTATATACCGTACCCAAACCTGGCTTAGGGTTGAAGGATAGGAGTTAGGAAATATGCAGTACTTTATCAATGTTATTTTACCAATTCCTATAGAAAAATTATTTACCTATAGGATTAATGAGGCCGAGGTAAACATTATAAGGCCTGGGATGCGGGTGGCGGTACCTTTTGGGAAATCAAAAATATATACGGCCCTTGTTCATGATATACACACTACCGCTCCTAGCGTTTACGAAGCTAAGGATATAGATCAGATTTTGGATGACCATCCTTTGGTTACCCCTACACAGTTGAAATTTTGGGAATGGTTGTCCCAATATTATATGTGCTCTATAGGGGAAGTGTTTCGCTCGGCCGTACCCGGTGCACTCTTGTTGGAAAGTGAAACATTGATCGTTAGGAACGATAGGGCAGTAGTAGAGGAAAATGATCTATTGGATGACGAGTTTATGGTGTTTGAAGCCTTACAGCATCAGTCCATTTTACGGGTTCAGGAAATAAGTGAGATCCTTGATAAAAAAAATATCATTCCGGTGTTGAACCGATTGATTCAAAAAAATGTTGTTTTTCTAAAAGAAGAAGTCTTTGAGCAATACAAACCCAAATTGATACGGTACGTTCAATTGGGAAAAGACTATAGGTCCGAAGAAAGCTTGGAAGCTTTATTAAATTCCTTGAATAGGGCACCCAAACAGTGTCAGGTTGTACTTTCCTTGTTCCAGTTGCAGGCACAGACAAAGAAGCCTGTAAAAGTAAAGGAATTGGAAAAGGTCAGCAATAGTTCGTCTGCCGTGGTAAAAGCTTTATTGGACAAGGGAATATTGGAAGAACATTTTATCCGGACCGATAGGGTGGTCTACGAGGGGGATCAGGAAAATGAACAGTTAAAATCTCTCAACGAATACCAACAGGAGGCTTTTACTAGGATAAAAGCATCTTTTGAAGAGAATAAGGTTACACTGTTGCACGGGGTAACCTCTTCAGGTAAGACCGAGGTGTACGTTAAGTTGATTGAGGAGTATATTAGTAAAGGGCAACAGGCCCTGTATTTATTGCCGGAAATAGCCCTTACCACACAATTAATTGCTAGACTACAGGCCTATTTTGGAGAGAAAGTGGCGGTATATCATTCCAAATACAATGTACAGGAAAGGGTAGAGGTGTGGAACAATGTGATACAAGACTTGGCAAAGGCACAAATTGTAATTGGGGCCCGTTCGGCCTTGTTTCTTCCTTTTAAAGATTTGGGATTGGTGATTGTAGATGAAGAGCACGAAAGCTCATTTAAGCAATATGATCCAGCTCCAAGATATCATGCCAGGGATGCGGCCATTGTTTTGGGGAAGCTGCACGGTAGTAAAATTTTGTTAGGGTCGGCCACCCCAAGTATAGAAAGTCTGTACAATGTAAAGGTCGGCAAATATGGGTATGCCAAAATAGAACGGCGATATGGCAATGTGCTTATGCCCGATATGGAATTGGTAGATATAAAGGAGCAATCCAGGAAAAAAAGAATGAAAGGCCATTTTTCGGAAAGGCTAATGGAGGAAATTGCCGAGACCTTGGACAATGGAGAGCAGGTTATTCTTTTTCAAAACCGCAGGGGCTTTGCACCCATATTGGAATGTACTACTTGCGGACATGCCCCACAATGTCCCAATTGCGATGTGAGTTTAACCTATCATCGGCATAGGAAACAGTTACGATGTCATTACTGTAGTTACCACATTGCACTACAGACCAGCTGTCAGGCCTGTGGCAGTACAACCCTGGATACCAAAGGGTTTGGTACAGAGCAGGTAGAGCAGGAGTTGCATGCCTTGTTTCCCCAAGCCAATGTGGGCAGAATGGATCTGGACACCACAAGGGGCAAACACGGTTACGAAAAAATTATATCGGCCTTTGAACAGCAGGAAATTGATATTTTGGTGGGAACCCAAATGTTGACCAAAGGTTTGGATTTTAGAAATGTAAATCTGGTGGGGATCATGAATGCAGACTCCCTATTGAATTTTCCCGACTATAGGGCCCACGAAAGAAGCTTTCAGTTACTTACCCAGGTGGCGGGTAGGGCCGGGAGAACCAAGAAAAGGGGAAAGGTTATTATACAGAGCTATAATCCCAACCATAGGATATTGCAACAGGTTACTGCCAATGAATATGTAGAAATGTTCAAGGAACAGTTATATGAAAGGGAGCAATTTAACTATCCGCCTGCAAACCGGATCATTAAAATAACCTTCAAGCACAAAGATTATAACAAATTGAACGAAGCCGCGGAATGGTTTGCCAAATCCTTGAAAAATGTTTTTGATAAGAATGTGTTAGGGCCAGAGTATCCTCCAGTGGCTAGGATCAGAAATCAATATATAAAGAATATTATTTTGAAGATAGGAGGCAATCGTTCTTTGGTTAAAACAAAAAATAGCATTAAAAGAATTGAAAAATCCTTTAATGCTATTTCGTATTACAGAGGTGTTAGAGTAATCTACAATGTAGACCACATATAATTAAAAATTATTTAAAGCCTCTGCCAATTCGGTTTTCTTGTTTCTACTTAGAGGTATTTGTCTTCCACTAACTTCTACATTTTTACTGTTAAACTTCTCTACCTTTTCTAAATTCACAATATAGGATTTGTGAATCCTTAAAAACTTATCTTCCGGAAGCTGTTTTTCGAAAGATTTCATTGTTGATAAAATTACGATATTGGCTTCATCGGTAACTAATTTTATATAGTCGCCCAAAGCTTCTATCCATTTGATTTCGTTTAGAATAACCTTTCTTTTCTTTAGGTTGCTCTTTACAAATATGTGTTCTTCATCTTCCGTTACCTTGTTTAATTGCTCGTATTTTGCAACGGCTCTTTTTACAGAAGCGTCAAAACGGGACAAGGTTATAGGTTTGTGTAGGTAATCCGTTACATCGTAGTCAAAAGCTTTCAATGCATAATCGGGTTTACCAGTGATCAAAATCACCTGAGGGCTGTTATCTAGGGACTCCAAGAGGTCGAACCCAGTGATAATTGGCATCTCAACATCTAGGAAAATTAAATCGATTTCATTGTTTTTAATGCCGTTCTTAGCTTCTATGGCATTGCTGTACTCAGCTACCAAAGCCAAATTCGGATGGTTATTCACCAGTTTGGCAACCGCCATCCGCTGCATGGACGAGTCGTCCACGATAATGCTTCTTAATTTCATAAATGGTTGATTTGTGGGGTTAAATCATTGACAAAGTACTTAAAAACCACCCTGATATACAATAAAAGTTGTAAACACTGCAGTAATTGTTGTGTAAATGGCAATGAGCATAGGTTTAATCGTTTTTGGTTAAGTTCTGTTTATGTTTGTTTAAGATATAACGAAGATTTTTTCATTTTCTTGTGAGTGGAGCAAAAAATAATTACTTTTGCGGACTTAAAAAATTTAAATATATGAGCAATTACGAAACTGTTTTCATTTTAAATCCCGTTCTATCTGACACTCAGATAGAGGAAACAGTTAAGAAATTTGAGGATTTCTTAATTAACAAAGGTGCC
>CAXAVP010000238.1:0-6912 GCA_963972175.1 uncultured Arenibacter sp. | reverse complement strand
AGTTGCTGCGCCCCTACGAAAGTGAATTAGCGACCGAGTTAAGGTAAGTTAACCTCGGCCAACAGCTTTGGCATAATTACACTGTCTATCTCATGTATAACACCGTTGCATTGATTGGCATCGGCACTGGTTATTTTAGCCCTGTTGCCCAACTTATCGCTCAACACTATATCCAATCCTTCCATGGACGCATAAATCTTTTCTCCCTGCACGGTGGTAAAGCTCGCTTTGCCATTACCCCTACACATGGCTTTCAAAATATTGGAGGCCGTAAGGTTACCCGCTACGATATGATAGGTTAAAAGTGAAAACAACTCCCTTTTATTCTCTGGCAACAAAAGCTCTTTTAGATCTATCTTGGATAATTTTTTAAATGCCATATCCGAAGGAGCAAATACCGTAAAGGGACCATCCTCATTCAAAATTTTATCCAAATTGGCCGCCCTTACAGCCTCCAAAAGGGTAAAATGATGACCAGAATCGGCCGTTCCTTCAATAATTGAATTATTACTTCCCGAAAAGCTATTCTGATTTATTGAATATTGTCCGTAAACAAGGGGGGCAAACAAAAGAAATAGCACATAAACGGGCAGGTAGCATTTCATAATATCCTGAGCTTGGGGGTTTTAAAAATATCGATGAACGGTTAAATTCGTCGACAATATACAACATTCAATCAATAATTTAAGCGCAAAAATTAGCCTACACTCTATTTAACAAAATATTAACAATTCCAACAAAAACCACAAAACAAAGATATATTACCGCCCTAGTTTTCAACATTTTCCGATACAACATTGAATTGAGTATTATAATTCCTTAACTTTATAAGCAGGGCTAAAAATATTGGCAAATGTTAGTACAAAGGACCAACATTCAGGAACAACTTTTTAAGACCAAACATAGGGATAGATCATCTGATGATATCTTGGAAGAGGTGTACCGTATTTTAAGCACAGCGGATGTGCCCCAAGAAAGAAATGCCCAAAACATACTAAGAAAGTCCCCCGCAACCTCCAATAATTTTGATTTTGAGTTGTTGGAAACAAAAAGTATATATCATATTGATCATATCAAAAAAATATGTATCGACTACCGATTGCGATTTTTGGACACCCGCTATTTTAAAGGCAAGATACCCCATGAAGTTATCTCCAAAATTAAAAACCTGGAAAAAGAGCACCACATAGAATTAAAGGGCTTTAAAATATTGGCCCCGTCCAAACTCTTTAAACTGGACGACCGGGACGACCCCATATTGTTTGCCCCTATTGGCAATGACTACTACTATTTGATTCATAAATGGGGGAGGGATTTACACCCCTTAAGAAAATTAATGATGTGGCCCTTCAAAAATATGCTTAATCTGGTAGCCACAGTAGTGGGCCTTAGCTATCTTGTAACAATTTTTATTCCCAATGGCTTGTTCTCAAAGAGCAGTTCCAGTTTTCAATTTTGGGTAATGTTCTTTTTTATGTTCAAATGTATTGCCTCTATAGTTATATTCTACGGTTTCGCAAAAGGCAAAAATTTTAACACGGCCATCTGGAACAGTAGGTATCTAAAATCTTAGAATGATCTTACCTTTTTCTCCTATTTCCACATAGTGTTATGCCGTTCCTTTTACTTTTCTACACAAATCAATCGTATATACCCACTGTCTAAGTAACGGTATCCTTGAAACCAATTTACCTATATCCCATGTATCTCCGCCAAGATTTTAACCCGCACTAAAGACCAAAAAATAATTGCCCCAAGTAATACCTTTGGAAACCGGTATTACTTGGGGCATTGGCAACTAAAATTAAGAAGCTGATGGTTTTAATAACCTATACGGGGACAGCGTACATTTTGTTACGTTGCTCCTTAATAGATTTATCTGACATATATTCATCAAAGGTTAAATAACGATCTATATTTCCTTTAGGTGTCAATTCTATAATTCTATTCGCCACTGTTTCTGCAAATTCGTGGTCATGAGTGGTAAAAAGCACTGTTCCTTTAAAGTTCTTTAGGGAATTATTAAAGGTGGTAATACTTTCTAGATCCAAGTGGTTGGTCGGCTCGTCCAACATCACCACATTGGCCCTCATCAACATCATCCTACTTAACATACAACGCACCTTTTCCCCACCGGACAATACGGTACATTTTTTAAGGGCTTCTTCCCCACTAAAGAGCATTTTTCCCAAAAACCCCCTGATATTGACCTCTTCCCTTTCTTCCTCGGTTTTGGCATATTGCCTAAGCCAATCTACCAAATTGATATCCTTGGTAAAAAACTCCGAATTATCGGCAGGAAGATAAGACTGATTGGTTGTCACACCCCATTGGTAACTACCATTATCTGCCTTTCTGTTTCCATTTATAATTTCATAAAAGGCGGTTGTTGCCCTTGAATCACGGGATATTATAGCCACCTTATCACCCTTGGCCAAATTAATATTGATATCCTGGAAGAGCACCTCTCCATCTTCAGTACTGGCAGTAAGTTTCTCTACGTTAAGGATTTGGTCACCGGCCTCCCTTTCTCTCTCAAATATAATGGCAGGGTAACGTCTACTGGAAGGCTTAATATCCTCTACCTTTAATTTGGACAACATTTTTTTCCTGGAAGTTGCCTGTTTACTTTTGGCGACGTTCGCACTAAAACGCTGTATAAACTCCTGTAACTCTTTTGCTTTTTCCTCTGCTTTTTTATTCTGTTGTGCCCTTTGCCTAGCAGCCAATTGGCTACTCTCATACCAGAACGTATAATTTCCGGAATAAAGGTTCATCTTGCCAAAATCTATATCCCCAATGTGGGTACAAACAGAATCTAAAAAATGCCTATCGTGGGATACCACAATCACGGTATTCTCATAGTCGCCCAAAAAGTTTTCCAACCAGTTTATGGTTTCATAATCCAAGTCGTTGGTAGGCTCATCCATAATAAGCACATCGGGACTTCCAAACAGGGCCTGTGCCAACAGCACCCTAACTTTTAATTTGGAATCCATCTCCCCCATCAGGGTGTAGTGCATATCCTCCTGAATTCCTAAATTGGAAAGCAAGGCAGCGGCATCGCTATCAGCGTTCCAGCCGTTCATTTCCTCAAATTGCACTTGCAGCTCACCTATTCTATCGGCATTCTCATCACTGTAATCCGCATATAGGGCATCTATTTCCTTCTTTATCTTAAATAAGGGCTTATTGCCCATTACCACACTTTCTAAAACAGTATACTCGTCATAGGCGTTGTGGTTTTGCTCCAAAATGGACATTCGCTTACCAGGCTCTAAGTGAACATGCCCGGAAGTTGGATCTATCTGCCCGGAAAGCACTTTTAGAAACGTGGATTTTCCCGCTCCATTGGCACCAATAACACCATAACAATTACCTTGTGTAAAGGAAACATTTACTTCATCAAAAAGAACCCTCTTTCCAAATTGCACAGATAAATTTGATACTGATAGCATATAATATGTTTTAAATTTTGTGCAAAAATAACAAAAATAAAGCCGTCCTACCAACATTATTAAAAGGCCTTTACAGGCCATTTTAACGCAGCCCCAATAGTTTTAACTCACAATTAACAAGCTGAATCTATTGAGTTTATTAGATTTGTTTTCTATAAAGTAGCTATTCTCATATGAATAAACCTTTACTCTATGCTTTTCTACTTGCGCTAATTGGTTGCGGTACTAAAGAAAAAAAGTCCCCTAGTGTATTCTTTGCTGGAGAAATAGTAAATCCTACCAGTGAATACATTGTACTTTTTAAAGATGATGTGGTTATTGATTCCGCAAGACTCGACGTAGACAACAGGTTCGCCATTAAATTGGATTCCGTAAATGAGGGTCTCTACCATTTTGACCATAGCCCGGAACTACAATACGTTTATTTAGAGAAAGGCGATAGCCTAATGATTCGCCTCAATACAGAGGATTTTGATGAGTCCCTAATATTTTCGGGCAAAGGCGAGGAAATCAATAATTTTCTGTTAGAATTCTTTCTTAGCACTGAAGAAGAACCTGCTATAATTTATTCCTATGCAGATCTTGATCCCGACCAATTTAAAGAAAAAATAGATTCCTTAAGAGGCATTAAACTTAATTTGCTCAATGAACTGACCAAAGAAACAACACTATCACCTGGGGCAAAGGAAATAGCAAAGGCCAGTATAGATTACAACTATTATATCTATAATGAAAAATATCCGTTTTGGAACAGAAGAAAGACGGGCAAGACCACCATTCCAGAAATGCCAAAACATTTCTATGAATATAGAAATGAAATAGATTACAACAACAAACGATTGTCTTACCACCGGTACTACTACAACTTTATGAAAACGCATTTCAATAATTTATCCTATATGGGATGCTACTCCGATTGCAATAGTGCCCACCGCGAAATAATCTCCAATAATTTACATTTTAACCAACATAAGTTAAAGCTTATTGACAGTATGGTCATTCAGAAGGACCTTAGGGACAACCTTTTCCGAAACGTAGCCCTGGATTACTTAATTAAGGTACACGATAGCGACGAAAATAACAGAATATTCATTAATGATTTCCACAGGTTGTCCGGGAACAATAAGCATAGTGCGGAAATTGAAGCCATATATCAAGGGGTGAACAACTTACAACCTGCCAACAAATTACCCAATATATCCGTTTATGATGTTGCGGGGAATTCTATAACACTACAGGAAATTGCAGAAAAAGACAAGAACACGGTCTTTTACTTTTGGTCCGGAACCCAAAGAATGCATTTTGAGAATATGCTTAAAAGAGTAACCCTGCTCTCAAAAAAGAAACCTGGTTTTTCCTTCGTTGGCATAAATTGCAATACCGACCCCGTAAGATGGCAGTCGTTAATAAACATTAATCAATTGAATGTGGACAAACAATTCCGCACCGATGATTTTGAACATTTAAAAAACACCTTGGTTATAGGCGGACTCAATAAGGGGATAATTACCAAAAACGGACTAATTGTGGATGCCTTTGCCGATCTTTTTAAGAGTTTTTAAGCTTCATTTCCAATACAACTTCCATCAGTAAAGTAGTCCCTTTTAACAAATTCCCTTCTACTAATTACGACATTACCTATAAAAAAAAGCCTCCTAAACCCAAGGCTTAGGAGACTTTTAATAAATGTTAAATTGTAACCCTTAGTTACCTTTTTTATAATCTTCCAAGAACTTGGCCAAACCACTGTCGGTCAATGGGTGCTTTAACAAACCTTCAATAGCTGACAAAGGTCCAGTCATTACATCGGCACCAATTTTAGCACAGTCAATAACATGCATGGTATGCCTTACAGAAGCAGCCAATATTTCAGTTTCAAAGGCATAATTATCATAGATATGCCTAATTTCCGAAATTAAGTTTAAACCATCAGTAGAGATATCGTCTAACCTACCAATAAATGGGGATACGTAGGCTGCACCTGCCTTAGCAGCCAAAAGGGCCTGCCCACAGGAAAATACCAAAGTACAATTGGTCCTTATTCCTTTATCTGAAAAATATTTGATAGCTTTAACTCAATCTTTTATCATAGGAACCTTCACCACAATTTGCTCGTGTAATTCAGCCAGCTCTTCACCTTCCTTGATCATATCCTTATAGTCTGTAGATATTACCTCGGCAGATACATCGCCTTCTACAATATTACAAATATCTACATAGTGCTTCAATATATTGTTCCTTCCGGTAATACCCTCTTTGGCCATTAAGGAAGGATTGGTAGTTACTCCGTCCAATACCCCAAGTTCCTGGGCTTCTTTTATTTGTGCTAAGTTAGCGGTGTCAATAAAGAACTTCATTTTACTTTCGTTTTTAAAATTATTAATCCAAATAATATGATATTATTATATAAGTCTTTTATTTTGATGATGCAAAATTACAATTTATAATGGTTCATTAAGAGTTTCTCATACACTTTGTCCGGTAATATTTTTTTCAAAAACAAGGAAAACTTTTGCATAAAGTCCCCCACCTTATAATGTACTTTAGGCTTTTTGGTGTTAATAATGCGCAATACCATATGAGCTACCAACATGGGATCCTTACCGGCATCCACATGCTCGTTCATTATAGCCAAGGTTTTGTTATAAGGTTTGGCATAGGGAGAACCCTTCAAAATTGGCGCATGATACCTGCCAGCGGCTATATTGGTAGCAAAATCACCTGGTGCCAAGGTAGAAAAATGTATACCAAACGACCTGCTCTCCATTCTCAAGGCTTCTGTAGCTATCCCCAAAGCTCCTTTGCTTGCCGAATAAATACCTCTGTACGGCAACCCCATATAACCTGCTATGGATGTGATATTGATTATTAGTCCCTGATTTTGGTTTCTCATATGCGGCAAAACAGCCTTACACATATGCAGTGGCCCGTTAAAATTGGTATCAAAGGCCTTTAATATTTCATCATGCGGCGTCTCCTCTATAGGCCCGGTAATACCAACACCTGCATTGTTTACCAACACATCTATCCTACCTTCCTTACTTATTAGTTTGGAAACGGCCAACTCTATGCCTTTAGGATCCCGCACATCAAGTTCCAAAAGTTCAAAATGACTAAACCCCGGATAATTATCCAACTTACGTGTTGTGCCATATACCTTAAAACCTTTGGATTTTAAATAAATCCCGATAGACTTACCTATGCCCGAGGACCCTCCCGTAATGAGTACTACCTTACGCTCCATGAATATAAATTAAGGATGCAAATTAACGAATAAAACAGGAATGCCCCTTCGTAAAAATGTTATATATATGAAATGCTACCCAAAGAGTGAAGAAGTTTTTTGCTGAATTTCGGGTACAAAAAATGGCAAGCTACCTACATCGCACCGCTACAACCGTATACCCTTGCTGCGTTCCCACCCTGGGGGATTCTACAGGAGCTGGTCGTGTAG
>CAXAVP010000237.1:0-6929 GCA_963972175.1 uncultured Arenibacter sp. | reverse complement strand
AAGGGGCATTTTGCCGAAACCCCGCTTAAGAATATGGTGCCCCTGCTTTTGGGTACCGTCCTGGTAACCGAATTGGTGGCCGGTGTACTTTGTGCCATAGGCTGGTATTTACTTTGTTTTCAAGGGGAAACCGCTACGGCATTAACCGGGGCCATAGTAGCCTGTTTGGCCTTGCTGATGTTACTTTTTGGGCAACGAATGGCCAAAGATTACGATGGCGCAAGGACTATTGCCATCTACTTTGTACCGGCCATATTCCTTGTGTTTCTGCTGCAAGGCTAATCTTGATCCGCCGAATTTAGGTCCGCATTGTGCCTAGTAGCATTAGCTTTTTTCAGTGTGGATCTGTTTGTATATAGTAGTGATTTAAACCGACCCTAAGAGGTCCTGTGCCTGTTATGGAAGCATTGTGTAATATGAAAGCTGCCTTGTGGGTTAGAATGACCTTTGCCAACCACTTGGTTGGTTTTTGGCGTATTGTTAAAAATTTTTCCAAAGATAAATATCGATTTACGACCTTTCCTATAGACGATAAGCCTATATAAACCAAAGTTTTCTGGAATTGTGTAGGTAAACCAACCAGCTGGTTGGTCTTTAATTCACTATTTGGTTGTTAAAATGACTTATAAGTAAGCCTATAATGGTTAATTTTAAGCCCGATACTATTATTCAAAAGGAGCCTTATGGAGGCTTATTAATACTGACAAACACTATTTGAAATGAACTTATCGGAATTAAAATCCAAATCGGTTGGACTGGTTTTGTCAGGAGGAGGTGTAAAAGGAATGGCCCATATTGGTTTGATCCGGGCACTCAATGAATTTGGGATCAATGCCCATATGGTTTCCGGCACCAGTGTGGGTGCCTTGATAGGAGCCCTCTATGCCAACGGCAACTCGGTTGAGGAAATGCTCCAGTTTTTTAAGGAAACTCCGCTGTTCCGATACCATTTTATGACAATCTTAAAGCCTGGCCTTTTGGATACGGAAAGGTATTTTGACCTTTTTGTAAAGTATTTTCCAGAAAATTCCTTTGAAGCCTTAGAGCGTAAATTATATGTGGTGGCCACAGATCTGCAAAAGGGAGATGAAAAAACGTTTTACGAAGGCGAACTTATAAAGCCGCTTCTGGCCTCAGCGGCCTTGCCACCAGTCTTTAGTCCGGTTGACATTAATGGAAGTCTGTATGCTGATGGGGGGATAATGAATAATTTTCCCTACGAGCTTGTGGCCAAAGAAGACAATTTTGTAATCGGAAGCAATGTGTCTGCCGTTAAGGAAATCCCCAAAGAAGGCATAAAATCTTCATTGCAATTGGCCAATAGAACCACTTCCCTGATGATTTATGCCATAAACAGGAAAAAAGTGCACCAATGCGATCTGGTCTTTGAGCCCCAAGCCTTGGAGCTCATCGGGATCTTGGATAAGAAGGGGATTGAAAAGGCCTATAATATAGGCTATGATCATGCGGTAAGGGTTATGGAACAAAGGTTTGGCGCTACATAAATTTTTAGGTTGTCCGCTTGTTTTTCCAAAACAGGTTTCTTGCAAACGAATAAGCCCCAAAGTCTTGTGGCGCTTTGGGGCTTACTATATTATATGTATTTCCAAGGTGTTAGGAACGACTTACACATCGTCATAATCTACCGTTAAGGTAGCTGTGGTAGGGTGTGCCTGACAGGTCAGGATTAACCCTTCGGCTATTTCGCCATCGGTAAGGATTTGGTTTTTTACCATATCGGCCTGGCCCTCTTTAACACGTGCAATACAGCTGCTACATACCCCGCCTTGGCAGGAATAGGGGGCGTCTATATTTTCCTTTAAAACGGCATCTAGTACCAAGCTGCCCTTGTCCATGGAAAGTGAGAATTCCTCGTCGTCCACAATGACCTTAAGGGCTGTTTTTCCCTCTGGTTTTTCCGGTAGTTCGTCCTTGATTTCAGTAGAGGTGAACAGTTCAAAATGAATTTTATCTTCCGTGACCCCCTTTTCCTTAAGATTATTTGTTACCAATTGGATCATGGCCTCGGGACCACATAAGTAATAGTCGTTGAAATCCAAATTTTTATGCTTGTTCTTGAGTACGAAATTTACTGTAGAAGCTTCTATACGGCCAAAAATGGATTCGTCTTCTTGGGTCTGACTCAAAATGAAATAAATATGGAACCTATTGGTGTATTCCAATTGCAGCTTTACCAAATCTGTATAGAACATGGTCTCTTTGTAAGACTTATTTCCGTATACCAGAACAAAATTGTTATTGGGGTTACTTTCCAATACGGTCTTGGCAATGCTCATGATAGGGGTTATCCCACTACCCGCGGCAAAGGCTATAATATTTTTATTGGTAGAGGTGGGTTTGTAAACAAACCTGCCCTCCGGTGGCATTACCTCCAATACATCCCCTACTTTAAGTTTGCTATGGGCGTAATCTGAAAATCCCCCTCTATCCACTTTTTTTACACCAATGGTAATTCCTTCAGAGGTGGGGGTGGAGCTAATAGAGTAGGCCCTTCTGAGTTCTTTTCCCTTGATCTCTTTTTTAATGGTGATGTATTGACCCGCAATAAAATTAAAAGTCTGGATCAAGTCCTTTGGTATAGCAAAAGTAATCGCTACAGAATTAGGCGTAAGTGCTTTAATCTTTTGAACAGTAAGTGGATAAAAATTGGCCATATTAAATATTTCGTGCAAAATTAAGGAAAGCTCGGACGATTTAAAACGGGAAATTAAAAAAATACGGATGGTTTGTAACAAATACTTTAATTTAGACACTCACCAATAGGGTTTCCCCCATATCTTTTTAGATACTTGTATACAATGGTTGGGGTTATGCAATACATGTCATGCTAAAGCACTTTCTTAGACTGGAATGGAAGTCTTTTTTTAGATCGGCCTCTTTTAAGGCTAATATGGCCATTAAAATCGCAATGATTTTTGGGGCTGTCTATTTTATGCTGGTTTTCTTGGGTTTGGGCATAGGGGCTTATTATTTTATTGAACAAAATAATTGGGGCGATCCCCTGCAAGTAGTGAATAAGTTTATGGTCTATTATGTGGTGGTAGATCTGTACCTACGGTATATGCTACAAAAAATGCCGGTTACCAACATAAGGCCTTTATTGTATTTGCCCATAAAAAAGGATATGGTTGTGGGATATACCTTAGGAAAGACAATGCTCTCATTCTTTAATTGGAGCCACGCCTTCTTTCTTGTTCCTTTTTCCATAGTACTGGTGATAAACGGCTACGCCCCCAATGGGGTTATAGGGTGGCATTTAGGGTTGATGGCCTTGCTATTTTGCAATAATTTTATAAATATACTCGTCAACAACAAGGACGGCCTTTTTTACCTGCTTATTGCCTTGTTTGCTGTCTTGGGAATTTGTCAGTATTACGGTTTTTTCGATATAACCGTAGTGACGGCCCCATTTTTTAATTCACTATATGGGCAGCCATGGATGGCTTCCTTGGTATGGGTGCTGTTGGTAGCTCTCATTGCCTCCTCATTTACTTATTTTAAAAATCATATGTATCTGGATGCCGGACTTGCGGGAAAGACCTTGGTGGCCAAAACCGAGGATTATATGTGGTTGAACCGCTTTGGTATTTTGGGAACTTTTCTCAAGAACGACATAAAGCTTATTAGAAGGAACAAGCGTTCAAAGACTTCGGTAATCATGAGTTTTTTCTTTATTTTTTACGGACTGTTCTTTTTTACGGGCGCAGTGGAGGCTTACGACGGAGCTGTTTGGAAAATTTTTGCCGGTATTTTCATATCTGGTGGCTTTTTGTTCAGTTTTGGTCAGTTTGTTCCCAGTTGGGACAGTTCCTATTACCCCTTAATGATGAGCCAGAACATCCAATATAAGGAATATTTGGCCTCCAAGTGGTATTTAATGGTCATAGCAACATTGGTGAGCACTATTTTGGCCTCCTTTTATATCTATTTTGGATGGGACACCTATATGGCAGTCCTTGTTGGGGCAGTATATAATATTGGAGTAAATTCCTATTTGGTCCTTTGGGGCGGGGCGTATATAAAAACCCCAATAGACCTGGGCTCCAATAAAAGGGCTTTTGGCGATAAACAGGCCTTTAATGCCAAAACATTGATGCTGACCTTGCCGTAACTTGTTTTGCCCCTTGGGATTTATGCACTAGGGCATTATTGGATCAGCCCAAGCGTAGGCTACCTTTTTGTTGCCTTGTCCGGGGTTTTGGGCTTTGCCTTTAGAAACAAGGTTTTTGGCTTGATAGAGGAAATCTATAAAAAAGAAAAATACAAGACCTTGGCCGCTTACAAGCAAAAAGTGTAAAAGAAACACGACTATGATTACAGTTCAAAATTTAACCAAAGTATACAATTCCGTAGCAGTTTTGAATATTGAAAACCTAGAGATCCCCAAAGGGCAGAGTTTTGGTCTGGTAGGCAATAATGGCGCGGGGAAGACCACTTTTTTTAGTTTAATGCTAGATCTTATTCAGTCCAGTTCCGGATGTATAAACAACAATGGGGTGCAGGTAGCTCTCAGTGAGGCATGGAAACCCTTTACGGCCGCCTTTATTGATGAATCTTTCTTAATAGGGTATTTAACCGCGGAAGAATACTTCTATTTTATTGGGGAATTAAGGGGCAGGAACAAGGCCGATGTGGATCAATTGTTATCAGGGTTTAAAGACTTCTTCCACGGTGAGATTCTGGGTCAGAAAAAGTACCTCAGGGACTTGTCCAAGGGAAATCAGAAAAAAGTAGGCATTGTGGCTGCCTTTATAGGTGATCCGGAGGTAATAATATTGGATGAGCCCTTTGCCAACCTGGATCCTACGACCCAAATAAGGTTAAAAGCCATCATAAAAGACCTTGCAGCCAAAAGGGAGGTAACCGTTTTGGTGTCTAGCCACGACCTTAGTCACGTTACGGAAGTTTGTGAACGCATCGTGGTCCTGGAGAAAGGGGACATTGTCAAGGACATACAAACCTCTACGCAAACCTTAAAGGAATTGGAGGTTTTTTTCGGGGGATAATTAGCCGATATAGGAAGACCATTATTGGCCATAGAATATTTAAATACTCCCTTTTGGGGATGTTAGCGTTTAAATTAGGAGAGGGAAGGGCAAGTAGGCATTTGCTTTGGTGTGGTACTTATCTTTTTTTTCCATGGCGGGATTTGATTGGCCCCAATCAAAAATAATCCTGTTTTTATAGACCAACTACATAATAATCCTACAGATTTTAAGTTAAGGTTACGTACGAATACATAGAATTTTGAAGCTTCGCAATACACTTTTATTAACTTTTGCTTTTGGAGGGTTGGTCTTTAACGCCTGTTCTACGAAGAAAGACGCCATGTTAAATCGTAACTGGCACGCCCTAAACACTAAGTTTAACACCTTGTACAATGGGAATATTGCCTTTGAGGAGGGCCGTGAAGGGCTCAACGCTGTTTACCAGGACAATTATTGGGACATTTTGCCAGTAGAACGATTGGAGGTAACAGATGATGTTAAGCTGGATTCCGAGGACAATAACCCCAATTTTCTTATAGCCGAGGAAAAGGCAACCAAAGCCATACAGAAACACAGTATGGACATAAAGGATGAGGAGAGAAACCCCCAGACCGATGAAGCTTTTTTGTTATTGGGAAAGGCAAGGTATTTTGATCAACGCTACATTCCAGCGCTGGAGTCCTTCAATTATATACTCCGTAAATATACACAGAGCGATAAGTTGAACGAGGCTACAATCTGGAGGGAAAAAGTAAATATTCGTTTAGAAAACGAGGAGCTGGCCCTTAAAAACCTCAAACGCCTGTTAAAACAAGAGTATTTAAGCGATCAGGAGTATGCAGATGCCCGTTCCATGATGGGTCAGGCGTACATCAATCTTAAAATTCCGGATACCGCCATTCAGCAGTTGAAAATAGCTTCGGCCTATACCAAGAAAAACCCTGAAAAAGGACGCTATTATTACATTATTGGTCAATTATACCATCAATTGGGGTATAAGGATAGTGCCAATTACGCTTTTGATAAGGTAATTGCCTTAAATAGAAAATCACCCAGAGTATATATGATAAATGCACATTTGCAGAAAATTCAGAATATAGCGCTTACCGATGCCAATAGGGAGGAAGTGTACGAATATCTGGTGGATTTGGAGGAGGATAGGGAGAACAGACCATTCTTGGATAAAATTTACCGTCAACTGGCAGAATTCCACAGGGAGAGTCAAAACGATAGTCTTGCGGTGGTGTACTATAATAAATCCCTCAGGGCCACAGTGAATATGCCACAATTAAATGCGCTGAATTACGAAAATCTGGCGATTTATAATTTTGACAGGAACAACTATAAGATTTCTGGCGCTTATTACGATAGTGTGTTGCCCAATTTAAAGGAGAACAGCAAGAAGTATAGGGCGGTAAAAAAGAAATTGGACAATTTGGAGGACGTTATTAAATATGAGGAAGTGGCACAGTATACCGATAGTGTTATAAGCTTGTATGAATTTTCCATTGATGACAGGATTAAGTACTTTGAGAACCATATAGCCCAACTAAAATCCCAAGCGGAGAAGGAGAAAAAGAGGGAGGAAGGCATGGCCAATGCCGGTTTTGCAGCATTTGGAAAAACTAAGGGGGGTAAGGAGAACAAAGGAAAGTTCTATTTTTATAACATTACCACCCTGGGATATGGTAAAAGCGACTTTAAGACCAGATGGGGTAAACGCAGCTTGGAGGATGACTGGCGATGGTCCAATAAGAATAAGGCACAGAACCTGGATGTGGCCCAGAATAATGTAGCTGGGGCCAACGTACAAAATGCCGTAGCCACAGGGGAAGACCAGAAATTCAATGTCGATTTTTATCTGGATCAAATACCTGCCGATGCCAAGTTGATAGATAGCCTAAGGAAAGAGCGAAATTT
>CAXAVP010000236.1:0-6932 GCA_963972175.1 uncultured Arenibacter sp. | reverse complement strand
AACTCCATTAAGGGGTCTATATTATCATACAATTCCTGAATACTCCTACCCTTCACAGGTGGTATAATCTCAAAGGAAAACAATGTCTTCCCCTTGGCATTTTTAATGTGTTCTGTTACTTTCATCGCTTATCCCTAAGTCCTTTCCAAAAGGCAAGGCCCTTATTTGGTTTATATTATACAAGTCTATTTTATTCTATTTTGGCATTCCCCATCCCCTCTGTATCCATCGGGGTCGGGGCCGGGCTATCCACTGTATTTTTTTATGTAAAGTACATAAAAAAGATGCCGTTCCTATCCCTAATGCAGACATCCACTATGTGTCTATACGTTCCAATTTTATTGTTCCTTGTCTATCACAAGGATTAATACTCTTCGTCATCTTTTTTCGCTAGACCTACAAGGTTTTAAAAACCTTGCAGGTCCCCTTGCCGACCGCCCAAAACCTTGCAGGTCCCCTTGCTGACCTGACCAAAACCTTGCAGGTCCCCTTGCTGACCGCCCAAAACCTTGCAGGTCCCCTTGCCGACCGCCCAAAACCTTGCAGGTCCCCTTGCCGACCTGACCAAAACCTTGTAGGTCCCCTTGCTGACCTGACCAAAACCTTGTAGGTCCCCTTGCTGACCTGACCAAAACCTTGCAGGTCCCCTTGCTGACCTGACCAAAACCTTGCAGGCCTCCTTGCAGACCGCCCAAAACCTTGCAGGTCCCCTTGCCGACCGCCCAAAACCTTGCTGTCTCCTTCTCCTTACCGATCCGTTTTCCATTTTGGCAACCCCTATGGTTCTAGCTATTCATCCGCAATATTGGGAGCCAACCACTTGTTTGCCTCTTCCAAGGCTATGTTTTTCCTATCTGCAAAATCGGCCACCTGATCTTCCTTTATTTTGCCCAGGCCAAAATACCTTGCCTCTTCGTTCCCAAAATAATATCCACTAACACTGGCCGCTGGCCACATGGCCAAACTGTCCGTCAACTCCACCCCAATCTTTTCCTTTACCTGCAATAGGTCCCAGATGGTTAATTTCTCCAAATGGTCCGGACAGGCCGGGTAACCAGGTGCGGGCCTTATGCCCATATAGGTCTCTTTTATTAATTCTTCATTGCTTAGCACCTCATCTACGGCATACCCCCAATGCTGTGTCCGCACTTCCTTGTGCAGGTATTCGGCAAAGGCCTCGGCAAACCTATCTGCTAGGGCCTTGACCAAGATACTGTTATAATCATCCAGATTTTTACGATACCTATCGGCCAACTCATCAGCGCCAAATCCGGCCGATACACAGAAGCAACCTATATAGTCCTGTATTCCACTGTCCTTGGGAGCTATAAAATCAGACAAGGCAAAATTGGGCTTGCCTGCATATTTTTTGGTCTGTTGCCTTAGGGTCCTAAATATATATTCCTCCCCATCATGCTCCAAGGAAATATCATCATCATTAATCGTATTGGCTGGAAACAGGCCAAAAATGGCCTTCGCTTGGAACAGCTTTTTATCCAATACTTCTTGCATCATTTGCTTGGCATCCGCAAAGAGTTCCTTGGCCTGCTCCCCTACCACATCATCTTCCAAAATATCGGGATATTTGCCGTGTAGTTCCCAACTTCTAAAAAATGGGGACCAGTCTATAAAGGGTATCAGTTTTTCCAAATCCATATCCTCTATCATCTGTATACCCAGAGCCTTGGGTTTTGCAATATGGGCCTTGGCCCAATCCAGTTGATATTTATTTTCCCTTGCCTCCGAAAGGGTCAGATACTCCTTATGTTTGCCCCTGTTTAGGAATTTCTGCCTAAAATCGGCATAATCCAATTTTATGCTTTCCTTATACTTCTTGGAGACCTCTTTTTGCAAAAGATCGCCCACCACCGTTACCGCCCTAGAAGCGTCATTTACATGTACTACGGCACTTTTATATTGGGGGTCTATCTTAACGGCAGTATGCGCCTTACTGGTAGTTGCCCCACCAATAAGCAAGGGAACCGTAAAATTCTGCCGTTCCATTTCCTTGGCCAAAAAGACCATTTCATCCAAGGAGGGCGTAATAAGTCCGCTTAGACCAATAATATCTACATTCTCCTATTTGGCCGTATTGATTATTTTTTCGGGAGGCACCATAACGCCCAAATCCACAATCTCATAATTGTTACAGGCAAGCACCACACTAACAATATTCTTTCCAATATCGTGTACATCTCCCTTTACGGTGGCCATCAATATTTTTCCTGCTGCCGAGCTACCGCCCTCGGGAAGGGGGTTTTTTAGTTTTTCTTCTTCTATAAACGGCAAAAGATACGCCACTGCCTTCTTCATGACCCTGGCAGATTTTACCACCTGTGGCAAGAACATCTTACCGCTCTGAAAAAGGTCTCCCACTACATTCATCCCGGTCATCAAATGACCTTCTATAACCTCTATGGGGGCGTCAACACTTAAACGGGCCTCCTCCACATCTTCGGTAATGTATTGGTCCAGTCCCTTTACCAAAGCCCGGGTTATCCTATCCTGCAAAGGTTCTTCCCTCCATGATAAATCTACCTTATTTTCCTTGGCCTTCCCTACTACCGATTCGGCAAAATCCAATAGGCGTTCCGTCGCATCATCCCTTCTATTAAGAATAACATCTTCTACATATTCCAATAGGTCCTTGGGAATATCATCATATACCTCCAACATGCTGGGGTTTACAATCCCCATATTCATACCGGCCTTTATGGCATGATAGAGAAATACCGAATGCATGGCCTCCCGTACCGGGTTATTGCCCCTAAAACTAAAGGACACATTACTAACCCCGCCGCTAACACTGCAAAAAGGTAAATTTTCCTTTACCCATGCGGTAGCCCTTATAAAATCCAAGGCGTTTAATTTATGCTCCTCCATTCCCGTTGCCACGGGGAAAACGTTTAGATCAAAAATTATATCCTCGGGCGGAAACCCTACCCTTTCCGTTAAGATATCATAGGAGCGTTTGCTAATTTCCAAACGTCTTTCGTAGGTATCTGCCTGCCCCACCTCATCAAAGGCCATAACAATAACGGCGGCACCATATCTTCTGATAAGTTTGGCATGACGAATAAATTCTTCCTCCCCTTCCTTTAAACTAATGGAGTTTACCACACATTTACCCTGTACCACTTGTAAACCAGCTTCAATAATTTCCCACTTGGAACTATCTATCATTATGGGCACCCTGGCAATATCTGGTTCGGCAACAATTAGGTTCAAGAACTTTACCATTGCCTCTTTTCCATCAATAAGACCATCGTCCATATTCACATCTATGATCTGGGCCCCGCCTTCCACCTGTTCCCGGGCTATATCCAAGGCCTCCTCATACTTGTCCTCCTTTATCAATCTCAAGAATTTTTTGGAACCTGCTACATTGGTACGCTCTCCCACATTCACGAAATTACTTTCCGGGGTAATCACCAATGGTTCAAGACCGGAGAGTTTTAAAAATCGTTGTGTATTATGTTGTTCCTTATTATTGTCCATGTATTAAATATAAACCATATCCCTAATCCCGAACGGAAACTAGAACGGTAATTTTGTTAAATCCACATTACCTCCAGAGAGAATAATGCCCACTTTTTTGTCAATGAATTGTTCTTTCTCCCTTAAAACGGCTGCTAATGGAACTGCACTGGATGGCTCTACAACCAATTTCATCCGTTCCCATATTAACTGCATGGCCGCTATAATCTCCTCCTCCTCTATCCTTATTATATGGCTGACCATTTTTTTTATAATAGGGAAGTTCTTATCTCCCAGATTGGTTTTTAATCCGTCTGCAATGGTATTGGTAGAGGTATTAAGCTCAATTTCTCCACTCTTCAGTGACCTGTAGGCATCGTCCACCTCAAAGGGCTCCGCTCCCACAACCTTGCAATCCCTACCATAGTAATGGGCATATAGGGCCGTCCCGCCTATAAGGCCACCGCCCCCAACAGGGGTAAGGACAAAGTCCAGATCCGGTTGGTCCTGCAGCAGTTCATAGGCCGCAGTCCCTTGGCCAATTATCACATTGATATCATTGGACGGGTGGACGAAGGTAGCCCCCTTTTCCCGTACTATTTTTGCAGATTCACTTTCCCTGGATTCCAAGGTAGGCTTCGAAATTTTCACCTTTCCCCCATAGGATTTCACGGCCTCTATTTTTACGGCCGGGGCACTGCTGGGCATAACAATATAGGCCTTTACCCCTAGATTCTTGGCTGCCAAGGCCAAGGCCTGTCCAAAATTACCGGAAGAGTGGGTCACCACTCCGGCTTTTTTTTGTTCCTCGCTCAATTGCTGTATGGCATTCAAGGCCCCACGCATTTTAAAAGCCCCCATTTTCTGGAAATTCTCACATTTAAAATACAAGTGTGCCCCAGATATATCATCCAATAAATGAGAGGTGAGTACGGGCGTCCTATGAACAAAGGGAGCTATGCGGTCTGCCGCTTCCCTGACCAATTGCTTGGATGGTATCATGCTTGGTATTCTTCTAAAGTGTTTATAGGCCTAGGCTTGTATTCTTTTACTACATCGCTCATGGCCTTAATATGTTCTGGAGTGGTCCCACAGCAACCGCCAACAATATTTACCAGCCCCTTTTCTGCATATTCCTTTATCTGTGCAGCCATCTCTTCCGGAGTTTCGTCATACTCCCCAAAGGCATTTGGCAAGCCCGCATTGGGGTGAGCAGAAACGGCATGTTCGGTTTTGGCAGACAGCACCTCCAAATGAGGCACCAACTGATCGGCTCCCAATGCACAATTGAATCCTACCGATAAAATAGGGATATGGCTTATGGATATTAGAAAAGCCTCCGCGGTCTGCCCAGAAAGGGTTCTGCCAGAAGCATCCGTTATGGTGCCACTTACCATTATGGGCACCTCTATCCCACGCTCTTCCTTTACCTCCTCTATAGCAAACAAAGCTGCTTTGGCATTTAAGGTGTCAAAAATGGTCTCTACCAATAGCATGTCCGCACCCCCATCCAATAGCGCTTCTACCTGCTGTTTATAGGCCAACCTTAATTCATCAAAAGAAACTCCCCTATATCCCGGGTCGTTTACATCGGGCGACATACTTGCCGTCTTATTGGTAGGCCCTATACTTCCGGCCACAAAACGCGGCTTATGGGGTTCCTTGGCTGTAAATTCGTCCGCAACGGCCTTTGCTATTCGGGCCGACTCATAGTTTAAATCGTATACCAAGTCTTCCATATGGTAATCGGCCATGGCTATAGTAGTGCTCGAAAAAGTATTGGTCTCCACAATATCGGCACCTGCCGCAAAATATTGACGATGGACCTCAGCAATGGCTTCTGGTTGCGTTAAGGACAACAGATCATTATTACCCTGTAAGGGGTGCTCCCAATCCTTAAATTTCTCTCCCCTAAAATCTTCCTCTGTAAATTTATGCCGTTGTAACATGGTACCCATGGCACCATCCAACACCAAAATCCTTTCCTTAAGTACCTCCTGAATATTTTTCATATCAGTTTTCATTTTTCTTGGCTCCCACTAAGGTCCCAAATCATAAAATACTTTCTGCCCCATCTAAATGACAAACGGCAAAAATAAAAAATCGACACCCGAATACAATGGGCTTCACCCATTTATCGGTATCATAAAAATTTAAAAATCAAGTAAGGGAAAGTCTAAGACCAGCGTCTTTTTCTTTGTTATCTATTCCTACTGCCAATTATACTTAGATAAAAACCGAACTAGGATTAGAACGTAGCACCTTCTTTTTTCCTCCCGATAGGTATCGTCAAAGAAAAAGGGTTGCTAAGGCTTCACCGGGTCTAGTCCCTCCGCCTTTCTTGATAACGTTTCAATTTGATAATGAACTGAATGCAAAGTAACGGATCAATGCTTTTAAAAGCAAGGAAACACACTTTTTTATTAATGCCCAATCGTGCCTTGGACAAGGGCATTGTTAGGATTATAAAACCTGCCAGGCCTACAACCTGGCAGGTTGTATGGCTTTACGCCATAATACTTTGAACAACCTCTTTTTTAGCTTCTTTTTTACTACCATCAAATCCGGTTACACCACCAACAGTGGTATACTTCATAACATAACGCTTTCCAGGATTGATCAATTGATAGGCGCTCTGACACATTACGGCAGCTTCATGAAAACCGGAAAGTA
Organism: uncultured Arenibacter sp.; assembly: GCA_963972175.1. Lineage (GTDB taxonomy): Bacteria > Bacteroidota > Bacteroidia > Flavobacteriales > Flavobacteriaceae > Arenibacter. The sequence goes on along the minus strand of CAXAVP010000236.1, from coordinate 782 downwards.
TCAATTTTAGTTTACCAGGATAGGTATTCACATCCCCAATGGCGTATACGCCTGGAATATTAGTCTGATAATCATAAGCATTGTTCACCTTTATGGCATTCTTCTCTATCTCAAGACCCCAATCACCAATAGGTCCTAATTTTGGAGAAAGACCAAACAATGGAATAAAATTATCGGCTTCCACATAGGTCTCCCCTTTGCTCTCATCATTGTGCTTAACCACCACTGCTTCCAAATGGTCATCCCCGTACAATTTAACTACTTCTGCCTGGGTGAATAACTTAATTTTACCCAATTTCGCCAATTCAGACGCTTTCTCAACAGAGTCCAAAGCCCCCCTAAATTCATTTCTCCTGTGTACCAAGGATACTTCAGCGGCCACATCGGAAAGGAAAATTGCCCAATCCAAGGCCGAATCCCCACCACCGGAAATAACAACTTTTTTACCTCTGTACACCTCTGGGTCCTTAATAATGTAGGCAACACCTTTGTCTTCAAAATCCCCTATGTTGGAAATCAAAGGCTTTCTGGGTTCAAAAGACCCCAATCCTCCTGCGATGACCACTACAGGAGCGTGATGCTTTGTCCCCTTGTTGGTGGTAACAATAAAGGAACCGTCATCTAATTTCTCCAAGGTCTCCGCTCTTTCACCTAAGGTAAAACCAGGTTCAAAAGGTTTAATTTGTTGCATTAGATTATTAACCAGATCACCTGCCAATATCTCTGGAAAAGCAGGGATATCATAAATAGGTTTTTTAGGATATATTTCCGAACACTGTCCG
>CAXAVP010000235.1:0-6934 GCA_963972175.1 uncultured Arenibacter sp. | reverse complement strand
GACCAGCTTCGTTAGGACAAGCATCATCTTTATCGGCAACACCGTCACCGTCAGCATCTGGACATCCGTTCATTTCTTTAGAACCAGCCTCATTAGGACAAGCATCTTTGCTATCCTCTATACCATCACCGTCAGCATCTGGACATCCGTTGAAAATCTCAAGACCAGCAACTTCTGGACAAGCATCATCTTTGTCGTAGATTCCGTCACCATCAGTATCAGTACCACCAAATTTAATAGCAATACCCGCCATATGCTGGAAATGCTTAGCTAAATAATCTTCAAAAGCGTGCTTGTAACTAGACTGCAAAGTAAGACCGATGTTCTCAGTGAACCAAATGTTAAGTCCAACACCTCCATTTACGGTACCAGCACCAACTTCGTCAATCCAAGTGTAACCACCACCTATTTCAATAAAAGGATCGATTACTGTACTTTTTAAGAAATTATATTTTATTGTACCATCAACAGCATAGTGAGACAAATCGTCAACGCTTGTATCTCCCAATTTATCAATACGGTTCAAAGAACCTCTTGCTCCAATTGAAAAGCCGCTACCCACGTACTTGGAAACTCCAACATAGGAAATAGATGGAAGTATGTTCCAGTGGTCTGTTGCATTAAAGAATTCATTTCCAAAGCTGCTATAATCTTCGGTAGGGAAAACGTCAATTGCGTTAGCTCCGAAACTTACTTGCCATGGGTTATTCTCGTCTTGCGCTTGTACGTTGTTAAAACCTACAATAAGTAAGGCAACAACCAATAATTTGCTAAGATGTTTCATGTTCAATTTTTTAAGTTTAAGTGTTTATTAGCTGCAAATGTAAGTTGTTAAAAATTATTAACAAAATCATTCTCTTAATTTTTTTAACGTATTTCATAGCAAAAAAGACGCATTTGAACGATATTTCATGCTGTCCCCACCTTGACAAAAACGGCTATTGAATAGCTCAGGTATAAAAAAGCAAAGCCAATAAGACCTCGTAGGCAACTTCTCGCTTTATCTTTATATGTCAAAGAAAGGATAATCCGATTAGATAAAAACTTAATGGGGCAACAATTTGGTGGGTTTCCTCCTTAAAATTACCTTATACAAAAGGATGATGGACCAATAATTAAGAATAACCCTATCAATTCTACCCCAACTTGCACCCTTCAATGCCCATAGTTCCTCCCATTTACGATCTACGGACCATGACCAAAATACATACTACTAGATAAAGTCTAGCGTAATATCCTCATTGATATAGATAAGGATTTTGTTTTCAATTTCATATCCCATTGCTTCCAGAGCATCTGCATAGGTATAGATCTGTTCATGGTATACCGGATTCCTTTTTCCCGTCTTATAATCTATAATGGTTACTTTCTTATCCTTGATGACCAATCGGTCCGGGCGGAGTACCTTCCCATTTTTGGTAAGGATGTCCTGTTCATTCTTAATTAGGCTTCCCTTTAAAAAGTAGGCGTATAACTTTGGATGTTCTGCAATGGCTTTTATTCTTTGCTTCATTTCCAAACTATCTTCATGGGAAAGATCGCCGTTTCTGATAAGCATTTCAATAGCAGTGTCAATGTCTTCATTGGTCTCTATAAGCCCCATCACATAATGTAGCAAATTTCCCTTGCTAAGTGCCGTTCCCCGCTGTGTATCCCAAAGTGCTCCGGCCTTGGTCAGAATCCTGAATTCGGGTCGCTCCTTATAAGTGTATAAATGGGCAACCTTTTCCTGATGATCCCCATGGCTGGAGGGTTCATCCTTCATTTCAAGATTTCCGAACTGATAACAGGTCTTGGCCTCTTCCCAAAACCCCTTTTCCTTTAAATAGTGAATAAATAATCCTGAATAATAATTTGGTTTATGCTCTCCCTTTTGGGTAAGGTCTTTCTTGGATATAACATAAAGTCCCTTAACTGCCCTAGTCAAAGCTACGTACAACAAGTTAAAGGCATCCAATTCCAATTTATGCTGTTCTTCGTTGTAAATTGTTTCCGCAAGTGGACCATAGCCTGTTACCTCCTGCTTTTTGTTGATTAGAATTTCCTCAAATCCTTTAAAGGAAATAGGATTAACCGGCAGCCATAGTTTAGCGTCCTTTTCTTCATATATATTGGTATTGGCAAAAGGGAAGATTACAATAGGAAATTCCAGCCCCTTGGACTTATGTACGGTCATTATCTGAACGGCATCCACATTTTCGGGAGCGGTAATACTTAAACTGTCCTTTTTCTTATCCCAGTATGCCAAAAAGACCTGGGTATTGGCTCCCTCTTTTTGTTCTACCTCCAAAACAACATCCAAGAAATAGGTTATATAGGCATCCGAGCTGTCTGCCAAACCAAACTTTTTTATGGCATACTCCAGGCCGTCATAAACCGAGGATTGCCCAATAATATCAACATTAAAGCCGTAGGTCCCCATTAGTAACCAGGAAACCTTATTAATATTGGAGTTTATAAATTGATGCCTGTTTTCCAGTTCCCCGGAAAGAAAACTCAGTATTTCATAACACCTTTCCATTTCCGTGGGCTGAAGGCTATAATGCAATAAATTAACTAGGAACCTTACCTTGGGGTTGCTATTTAACAATAGAGTTTCGGACGAAATGATGGGGATATTGCTCTGCATTAGAAAATCTGCCAATAGGATCCCATGTTTCTTCTTACGGGTAAGGATACAAACATCCTTTAGGGAATAGTTCTTTCGCAAAACCTCTTCCAAGGTTTTCAAAACCAAATTACAGTATTCCCCATCTTCTTCTTGCGATTCCTCAACATCGATAAAGGAAAGTTGTACCAAACCTCCTTTTTTATGATTGTAATCCTGACTATTGCCTTCTTCAAACAACTTGTTATATACCGTATTCTCCAAAAAGGGACTGGTAACCGTAAAAAAATCGTTGTTAAATTTTATTACCTCTTCATGACTCCTATAATTGGCAGGAAGATTTGCAGTGGATGGTGGAAAAACAAACGGATTTTCCTTGAGATTGATAAGATTTAGGAACTGTTCGGCCTTACCTCCCCGCCAGCGGTATATGGCCTGTTTGGCATCACCAACCAAAAGCAAGGAACCTATTTTTCCTTGATCGTCCTGACTCTCCAATGCATTGCCTATTAAAGGTATTAGGTTGTTCCATTGCATTTCTGAAGTGTCCTGAAATTCATCCACAAAATAATGGCGGTACTTTTCCCCAATACGTTCATAAATAAAAGGTGCTGGCTGATCTTTTATTTCTTTGGAAATAATACTATTGAAAGAAGAGATTGGCAGAAGGTCGCGCTCCCGCTCCAAGGTTTTAATTTCCTGTTGGATGGCACTTAGGACCGTAAGGGGAACAATATTGTTGTACCCATTTTTAACTAAGGACAAGGCACTGTAGTGCTCCTTAATCTCATTGAACAAACCAATAAACCTAGGGTGTAGACCGTCCAGAATATCTTTAATTCCTTGAGGGCAGGTTTTGGTATATAAAGGCTCGGTTTCAAAATTTTGTTTCCAACCGGCATTGAAATCCATATTTAAATCTCCCGAGGCGATTTTGGCAACAAATTTTGGAAAGTAGCTGGATTTAAAATTATTGAATTCCAAATCATTATCATCAATGATATTGAGTATTTCCGTTGCCCAAGCCACAATCTTAGTTTCGTGGGACTGTATTTGAAGTACCAATTCCTTTTTTAAATCCAAGAAATCATCGACGCCCTTTTCTTCAAGCTTTTTAAGGTGGGGAGCCTGATTTTCATTGAACAATAAAAACCCTATCTTTTGAAGATCCAAAGCTATATCCCAACTTTTATCATCATCTATTTTTTCCAAGGCAAAATCTATCAACACTTTGGTCAATTGTGTATCGGCACCTGCCTTATTGATCAGTTTGGCAATCGCCTCATCCAACAATAATTTGGTATCCAGCACCACCTCAAAATTTTGTGGCAATTTTAGATCTTTAGCAAATGTCCTAATAAGCCTATGGGTAAATTTATCAATGGTGGAGACATCAAAAAATGCATAATTGTGAAGAATTTCCTTCAGTACTTTTTTGGATCTAATTCGCAGCGTTCCTATATCTATTCCCAACTCTTGGGAAATATCGGCCAACATGGATGGAATTTCATTACTATCGGATATTTTGCCAAAGGCAAATAGACTGCCCAGAATTCGTTGTTTCATTTCGTTTACCGCCTTATTGGTAAACGTAATGGCCAGAATACTGCGATAGTTCCTATTAAAATCTGAAGAAAGGATAATTTTTAAATACTCTTTTGCAAGCGTATAGGTCTTGCCAGACCCAGCAGAGGCGTTATAGATTTTGTATGGAGCGTCCTGCACAGTATTTTAGTCGCAAAATAAGCAATATTAAACAGTTCTTAACAAATTATTAGTTGAATTTCTATGATAAAACCGTAATTTTGGGAAACAACATTTTTTAACATAAAAACGAAAACATTATGGCTTTTGAATTACCTAAATTACCTTATGCGTACGACGCTTTGGAACCACATATTGATGCCAGAACCATGGAAATACATCACACCAAGCATCACAATGGGTATACTACCAATTTAAACAACGCTATTGAAGGAACGGATTTGGCAAAAAAATCCATTATGGATATTTTGACCAACTTGGACATGTCCAATGCCGCCGTAAGAAACAACGGAGGGGGCTTTTATAACCACTCTTTGTTTTGGGAAATAATGTCTCCAGATGGTGGTGGAGAGCCTTCTGGCGAGCTTGCCGATGCCATTAAATCTGCTTTTGGTTCTTACGAATCATTTAAGGATGCTTTTTCCAAAGCGGCAGCAACAAGATTCGGCTCTGGTTGGGCTTGGTTATGTGTACATAAAGGAGGGAAGCTGGAAATATGTTCAACTCCAAACCAGGACAATCCAATTATGCCTGGAACTGGATGTGGTGGCGCTCCAATTTTGGGCTTGGACGTATGGGAACATGCCTATTACCTAAATTATCAGAATAGAAGACCAGACTACATCAATGCATTTTTTAATGTGGTTAACTGGGATAAAGTAGCCGCTTCCTATAAGGCCAATAAATAAGAGTTAGAATTAACGGGGATTAGAAAAATTCTTGGTCAACAAGCAATGTCTTGGTTTGGCACTAAGGTTAATTATCTATTGCTTTTTTAAAGCAGTCCTTGGAATAAAAGGTATTAAACCTCAGGGCAAGCCTGTCTGCCGACAAAGGCAGGCCCTGAACCCAATAATAGGAATCGACCCAAGGGTCGAGGTATTGAACCTAGATCCCGCCGAAAAAGGCGGGATTAGTTCAACTTTCAATTTTCAGTGCGTCTTACTGACTTCTCAAAATTGAGTTTCACTAATAAATTAAAGTCCGCTCGTCAAAAATTTGACGAGCGGACTTTTTTATATCCTAAAAATAGAAAAGGGTGGAGAAGCCTCCACCCTTTTCGTCCCAAATCTTACCATAAACTTAACCTACTTATGCTATGGCGATACTAAAATACTGGTATTGTGAGAAATAACAAAAATAATTATGACCTTTTATCCATAATTTTTTTCGATGATGTTCAACAATTATCGTTAAAAGTGCGCATAAATGGGTTAAAATACTGATTGTCAGCAATAAAAAAGGCGAAGCTCAGCTCCGCCTTTTTTCCCCAAATCTTACCATGAACTTAACCTACTTATGCTATGGTCCTCCAAAAGTAAAGTAAAGCCGAGCTGACAAAAAAGGTTTTAGACCAACTTCCCATTAATAGGTTGAAATACTTTACTGCTGTCACTTCGCTTAATTCTTGCCCCCATTCCAGTCCCTATTGGGACTCTCCAAAAATATTTGCGGTATATAATTGCAAAACCGGGACTACTTCCTTCTGAAACCAAGGGTTTTTTGCCTGCCAAAACCTATTTCTAGGAGAGGGGTGTGGCAATGGCAAGAATTGCGGCAAATAATCTTGAAAAGAACGCACGGTTTCGGTCAGGTTTTTCTTGGCTCTACTGCCCAAATAATACTTTTGGGAATAGGCACCTATCAATAGGATCAACTCTGCCTTGGGCATGCTATTAATAAGTGTATTATGCCACGTAGGGGCACATTCCGGTCTAGGAGGCAGGTCGCCACCCTTCCCCTTACCGGGGTAACAAAAACCCATAGGTACTAGGGCAACCTTAGTTTCATCGTAAAATTGTGAATTGGAAATATTAAGCCATTGCCGGAGTTGTTTCCCGCTAGGATCGTCCCATGGAATCCCGGATTGATGCACTTTGTTGCCCGGTGCCTGCCCAATAATAATTAATTTAGCACTGGGATGGGCCCGAACAATGGGCCTTGGTCCCAATGGGAGGTGGGCTTTGCAGTATTGACAATCCCTTATTTCCGATAATAGTTCCTTCATTATTTTTTACCCCCTACCACAATCACGATCTCCCCCTTGGGCGGCGACTTGGTAAAGTGCTGCAGCACATCGCTAACAGGCCCCCTGATGGTTTCCTCGTACATCTTGGATAATTCGCGTGAAACCGAAACCGGCCTATCGGCTCCAAAATACGTTACAAAATGGGAAAGCGTTTTTACCAACTTATGAGGGGATTCATAAAAAATCATGGTCCTATTTTCCTCGGATAAAAGGGTGAGCCTAGTTTGCCTACCTTTTTTTACGGGCAAAAAACCTTCAAAAACAAATTTATCATTAGGAAGGCCACTGTTTACCAAAGCCGGTACAAATGCTGTGGCACCCGGAAGACATTCTACGGCAATATCATTTTCCACACAGGCCCTGGTCAATAAAAAGCCTGGATCTGATATGGCCGGTGTACCTGCATCCGAAATCAACGCTATGTCCCCGCCAGTCTGCAACCGCCTAACAATTCCATCTACCGTTTTATGCTCATTGTGCATATGATGGCTTTGCATAGGGGTAGCTATATTATAATGGTGCAATAATTTACC
>CAXAVP010000234.1:0-6965 GCA_963972175.1 uncultured Arenibacter sp. | reverse complement strand
ATCTGAAACGAGAGTGATATCATAGGATTCTTTGGTATGCTTGTAATAATAGGATATGTTGTTTTTAATAAAAAAGGTATTGTTTATATTCTTTTTCAGATTATTATAAAGACTTGGGAACTGCTGTTTGTATTTACTTAATGTTACTGTTTCCCATATGTCCGATAAATTAGATTGCTTAAGTAAAAACTCCTCAGAAAAAGTAATCGATTCTACACTGTCCTTTATTTTGTCGCTAAATTTTTTTGAAAGCAAAATACGCTCAAATTCTGATTCAAAGACCTTTATGTATTGTAAGTACTTGAGGGATGCAGTAAAAATTCCAGCACTAAATATAAGTAGCGCAATGTTCTTGAAGAAGTCTAGCCAAAATACTTTTTTTTCCCAGTCTTTTAGATAATTGTCATCAAAAATCAATATTGCATAGACAGCAAAATATGTGATGCTTATGGCTAATAATATTAAATATAGATTATTTAATATTCCATTTTTTAGTTTAATCAACATTTCCCAAATGAAAAACATTATAGATTTGAATGATCCTGGAGTATAAGACTTAAACTCCATTTTCCTACCGCAATAGCAACAATAAAGATTATCTGAGTGGTTTTGTTTAGTACATTTTGGGCACTCCTTTTTATCGATCATGTCTTTATGTTTTACTAAAAGCTAATATAGTTTTTTCTTTCAAGCTAATAAATAGTTTAAAAAAGTTCCATTTAAATTATTTCTATATTGACCCTTACATCTTCCCCAAAATAAAGCTGGTAAAATCCTTTGGTTTCTCATCCTTCTCTTTTTCCTTTTCGGTCTTGGATTTATACTTGGGTACGCTAGCACTCATCAATAGAAGTTGCTGAAAGGAAATCTCTTTCAGTACTGTATTCCAATCCAAATGGAAATGGCTACAAATGGAACCTATGAATCTGTAAGGGTTGAATCCTGATCCTGTGTCGGTATCCTCATCATCATCGGATTTGTCTGCCCGGCAACCTGGAAACAGTTCAAAAAAAAAGCAGGATTGCACTTTACGGCCGTTTCTTGCATGATTTGGAGCAATTCGATACTGGATACGTTTTTAAGAATAAAATCCACGTACCAATCAGGGTAGTCTTCTCCTTCATGGGCTAATATGGAAATTACCCTTGCGATTTCCTCCTGGTACTTCAAGGCTTCGTTCAGATCAATATCCTCCTCCTCGAACATTTTATCGGGAATGGGTTTCATGGCCGCAGCTGCCAAAGCAAGAACATGTACTGTTGGAGGCTTGATGGTGAAGGAGATTTCAACATTCTTTTTCAAATCATTAGGAAGCATATCGCCATTCCGTACCGATATAGTATAGGTTGTCGGGTTTCTAACGAAAGAATCGATTAACTGCTGTCTGTTTTTATCCATATTTCCTTTTATAAAAAAAAGCCCCTAAACTCACACATAGGGGCTTTCAAACTAACCAAATAACCAACCAAAAATTATGCTACATCCTCTGTTCCATAGCTATATGGAGGCCCTTCCACCAACAACGCCGAAACAGGGGTATTTGCTGTAATGGTAATATCTACTGCTGGAAGTCCGTTCTTTGTTACAGTTCCCTGTAACCGTGCACTGATCTTGGCATATGCCATTTGTAGTACTCCGCGCTTATTGTTAATAGCCTTACCCTTCATTCTAAACGAAAGGTAAATATCAGGAGCTGTTTTTGGGGCATTCCAAAGTCCACTTGTTCCGTCCACTTCGCCACCTGCCAACACTACCATCTGCGCCGGTGTAACACCGTACAACCTTGCGCTAACACTCCCAGGTGTTGGATCACCGTTCACTGTAATATACGAGTCGTTAGCCTCAGTGGATATTGTTTCCTGATTCTGTGTGGCTCCTTCAATATTTACACTACCTACTTCCACGTCTGGGAAATTGGTCAAAGTATCTCCCATAACACCGTCTCCGGGAGCACCAAGCTCAAAGGAAGAAACTCCTAAAAAATTATTTATACTTGCCATCTGTTAAATGTTTTTTAAAATTTGAAAATCTAATCTTATATTGTAAAAGAACATACCGTCCTTATCAATATCCTTGAAAATTCCTTTGTCATCGTTTATCTGAAAATGATAATCGCCTATGGCCACATCATCTACCATCGGAGATATCAACCCCACCAACTCCTGAAACCTCGCTAAATTCGCTCTACCAGATTTCAACTGATATGCATAAATATTAAGGTTCAAAATACCTTGTTGTAAATACTCCACCCTATTGGCCAAAGAATTGACGGTTACGTCCTCTAATTGGCTTTTTGAATCTGGGTCGCCTATATAAACCTTTCCGCTTATCTCGTTTGTGACTGCGGAAACATTCAATAGTTGGTACAGGGCACTTAATACATCAAGGCTTGATTTCATTCAATATCGATTTTATGTCGTTAGAGTTGGGTGCCGAGCCGGTTATGACATCATAGCTTTTAGCCTCCACAGCTGCTGCATAAGCCATCCCTGCAACGCCTATCAAAACAAAGCCCTTGGGATGTTCCAATGCTACTTCATCTGCAAATGATTTGGCCTTTTTCAATCCCGTGTGCCTATCTGTTCCCTTTTCAGACAACTCAAAGGATTTGTCCACTACCTCGCCATTATAGAGTATGATATACCCGATCGAACTTCTAAGGTTTCCGGTCCTATCCTTATAGGTGTCGTTCTCCCTGGCCTTGTTTACAAATTCTTCGCCCAAATATTGCAAGGTCTGCAAAATCTTGTCGTCAATATCCTTTTGGAATTCCTCCAAAATACCGGTCACTTGCCTGGCATTGAAAAAAGACCTCAACCCTCCTACTCCAGCCATATCTCACAATGTGTCTGTTGAATGGAAGAATGTTTGATAATAAATCTCCTTCCCTCAAATTCAAAGGTTTCCCCATCGATCTCGAAAGGTTGTAAATCCAGCTTTGGACAATAGAACTTAGCGGAATAGTCCACGTTATTGGTGGTAGATTCGTTTTCAAACCTTCCTTGGATAGTTGTTTCCGATTTAGTGGATGAATGGAGTCCATCACCATTAAGATCTTCAGTAGAAACAATTATCTTTCCGACATGAGGATATCGCTTTATCATACCGCCGTTACATTGACATTTATGGGCTGCGGCATCAACTCCAAAGCCTTTGGGTCTTCGTGCTTATTGTAAAGGGACAACGCCCTCGACTTTAAAACACTGCTATCGTACTTAATGGATAGCTGCCCCTCCCTAAACTCGGGCAAGGTGGCCAAAGCTGCATACAGATCTGCCGAAACCAGTTCGACATCTTTCAAAGAACTTTCAGTATAATTGGCCGCCCCATCGATAGAACGGCCAATCATTAATGATTCAATATAGTTTACCGGTACGTTGACCAGTATGGGATTAGCTTGTATGGCTTCTAAAATCGTCATTACGCACTAGCTACCAGTTCAGCTTTGAACAATACTATACCCTCTTCGGATAGACTATCGATTTTCTTGGCCAAAGTAGCATCCAACTGGGATATAGTGGCCATAGCTACTTGAGTATCCACTTCTCGAGCCGCATTAATACCAGCTACAACCGAAGCTTTGGTGTAGTCAGTGCCTTTGTAGCTGTAGTTCGCATCACCTTCTGTTTGGACATCCTCTGAAGCTGTAGCCTCGTTGGTATCCATTATGAAGATGGAATCGGTATTATCAAGTACAGGCAAAACCAAAGCCTGGACACTGGTATTTTCCTTTAAAGGATTGTTGGTCCTGAAAAGGGAAACCAAGATAAAGTCATCGACCGTGCTATATTCCACATCCTTTACAGGGTGTTCCACTTCCGCTAATTCTCCATAAGTGATAGTTCCAAGATCGGTACTGGTGGTGAAAGTCACATTTCCACGTTGCCATGGTTCGACAGCCACTTTTGCACCTCCTTTTTCTATCTGGGAAACCTTGTCTATTACGATGATATTAAGGCCGAACTCTTCCGACATAAACGCCTGTAGCTCCTCATTCTTGATACGGAAAATGTAACTTGAATTGGTCTTTAAGAATCCGGCAAAGGCTTCTTTTACCTGTGAATTGGCCTTAAAGGCATTATAGGTCACTTTATCCATCCAAATGTATTTCAATGAATACCCCTTGGCCCTCGCTTTATTGGTCACGTTCTCGATATCATCGATCGGCTTGGCATTGGCATCCGTCCAAGGCAACTGAACCCCGAACTGGTTTCCTGTTGGTATACCAAAATCAATTCGAACACCAGTACCGGTGTTATTGTTCGCATCTATTAAGGTAACGCCTGTAGACATTGCTTGTAGGAACATAATGTCCAATCGCTCATATATACCTTTAACGCTATCGGCCGCATCCTGGAACAACTTGGTTACGATCTGGGCCTCCTTTTGCCCTCTCGCCTTCAAGTTCTTCAATGCTTGCAGTGCGCTTTCGGTCAATGACTTGATCATACCCAATTTAGGTATCTCACCTTCGGCAGCTGCATAGGAACCACGCTTTTTAAGTGGCAGTTCAGAATCAAGTGCAACCACATCGGCAGCCACAACACTTGTGTTCGTCGACAATGAAGTAAACTTCATGTCCGGGGAAAATTCCTTTTTAAGGTACTTTTTATGTTCATAAACAACCTCTTCGGCTTTCCCGTTCATTTTTTCGGTAATCTTTTTGGCTATGCCGCCAAGATACTTACTAATAAAATCTTTAAATATTGAAGCTTCCATATTACTCGCTTATAAATCGGATTAATGTTAATGCAGTTTTTGCACCGGAAGGCACTGCATATTTCACATACGCCTCGTTTACGGTCCCACGCACCATGATAGCGGCCTGTGCATTGTTCGTCTTGATAGACGTAACAAGGATACCTGCGTAGGTATGGCCTCCTGGTAACGTTCCGGAAACTGGCAAGGGCTTATACTCACCGGTTGCGGTCTCCTTGATGATCACATGACCTGCGGAAATTTCATCGTCCCCAAATCCTGTAACGTCCAAAGCCCGTCCTCCTGGGATGCCCTCTAAGTGTTTGACGATAACGACCGAATCGTTGGTAGTGTCAACACTTGACTTGCTTGTTAGATTAACTGTTGCCATGTTTTTAATTTAGATTACATTAAATTGCTTACAACATCATCGATTTCAGCATCACTTGGCTTGTTGTCCGATCCGCCACCTGTGGGTAATCCCCTAGGTATAGTACCGCCCAACAATTCAGTCCTTAGTTCCTCTTCTTCCGTTTCCAAGGCCTTTATCTGGTCCTCGAACGATACTTCGCTATTGATATCGACCCTTCCGACCCACTTTTCCTGTAGTTTTTTTGAAAGTTTCGATTTGCTTAGCAATTCCTTTACCTGTGCGGATTTGCTGGAGGTCGTTTCCTTTTTTTCAAGGCCTTCGACCTTGGCCATCAAATCTTTCGCCCATTGCGGAGTTTCATCGCCCATATTTTTTTTCTTTGTTTGTCCTTCATCCTCTTCCCCGTCATCATCACCATCGATCTTTTTAAAATACTTTTCTTTGAACGATTTGATTCCGGCTGTTACTTTTTTGTCATGTTCGCTCTGTAATGTTTTGGATGCTTTTAAAATGGCATCGAACCCATTTTTGATAGCGAACTTGGAAAACGCCTCGGATGACAAGATTTGATTGAAGTCCAATTCTTCATCGGAAGAAGTCGGTTTGAGTTGATTGATTATCCCCTCGATCTGATCTTCGGATTCAACAGTGATAATTTTTGCAAGCCCCTCGTCCAGCCCTGCTTTTTTGAGTGCTGCCTTGAGTTTCTCTTTTAAATTCATAGGATGTTGCTTTTGTTCTTAGCCAAAAATATGTTTACACATCCTTATTGTGCGCCATTTTAATCGTTGCGTGCGGTAGTTGCGTTAAATATGTCGTATTCGACCGTTCTAGTGGCTGCAAATGTCATTTGGGACAGTTCGTAGATCATTTCTTTAAGGATCTTATCATTTTGGTTCTTTAGAATGTACCATTCTATGAACAGTTTCCTTTTTTCCTTGAGTACTTTGCTTCTTTGCATTGTATTGAGTTTAACGGTTAGATTTTCATTGCTCAGATATGCTTCGAACTCCCTGTGCATCGTTGCCAATGCTTCAAATTCGATGAAAATGGCCTCCGGAGTTGTATCCAGTCCATGGGTATCGATAAATTTTTCCATCAGGTCGAATATTTCGGGTCTGTCTGCCATAATTTGTATCTTTGCGCTTATGAAAGAGGAACTTACGTCCAAAATGCATTCGGAATTCACCATTGATCCCGAAACTGAAATATCCCATAGGGTCTCCTGTGTTGTCGACGAACTGAACGAAGGTTATGACACATTGAAAAACCTATTGCTGGACTACAACGTAACCATGGACCAATACAATAAGTATCGTTCCAAATGGGAATCCCTACTTAAATAAATAATTCACGAACCATTCCCTTTCCTTTTTGTTGGATAGGTCTATTGTCCCACTCCAAAACGTATTTAATAATTCCTTTTTGCCACCTTCTATTTTAGTCAATCTTAACATTGGAAAAGGTGTATCGTTGCCATACCTTTTATAATGATAGTTTACTTTTCTAAGGGCCTTTGATGCCCATTTATCATTGTTCGACCTTCTTATGATGTCAATAACATCACTTCTATTGGTAGCCGAAAACCCATACTTTGCCCATGCGTAACCACCGACATCTATATTTGCTGTTACATTGATCCTTTTGATGTTACCGGCTTCATACTGTTTGTATAGTGATTGGAACATTTTTTTTGTAAGGCCGTTCCCTTGTGCTGATTTTGGCAATCTTAGGTAAGAATGGTAGACCGAATTTGATTTATCGCCATATGTGACATTACGGCTCATTTCGAAATTCCTTGCAGTCAATTTAAAATCAAAACCGTTATTATTCAGGTACACCGATTTTCTGACATTGTTTATACCACTGGCCATTAAATGGCCTTCAAGTTCCT
>CAXAVP010000233.1:0-6965 GCA_963972175.1 uncultured Arenibacter sp. | reverse complement strand
CGAAATGAGCGATAAAGATTTAATGGACCAAGAAGAAATTTATTCAAAAGTTTTACGAGCAGGTAGGAGAACTTATTTTTTCGATGTAAGAAGTACTAAAGCTGGAGATTACTATTTAACGGTCACCGAAAGTAAGAAATTCACCCATGATGATGGTTCTTTTCATTATAAAAAACACAAGATATATTTATATAAAGAAGACTTTGCCGCTTTTAGGGATAATTTGGATGAGATGATGAATTATATTATCGATGAGAAGGGTACAGAGGTTATTTCTGAACGTCACCAAAAAGATTTTAAAAAGGAAGACGTAAGTCAAAATGGATCTAGCAGCGCTACAGATAGCTTCACTGATGTAAGCTTTGATGATATTTAAGCCTACTTGCTTACCATAAAATTTATAAAACGGCCCTTAAAATTAAGGGCCGTTTTATTTTAAAGTCAATTGGTAATTTTGGTTTTCCATAAACAAAGCCATAAGATTTAATTTATACAATTTTAGTCCCTTATTAGCAGTTCCTACCTTAAGAAAATAAGCCTAGTATTTAGCTAACAGCAAATAAAAATATAATTGTCACAATCCTATGACACTTTCAGACCGTTGTCCACTTTAGCCTCTGGCTGTAACAATATGACGTCCGATCCGTCTACAGCACCAAGAATGAGACATTCACTCATAAAATTGGCAATTTGCTTTTTTGGAAAATTAACTACCGCTATAATTTGCTTCCCCAAAAGATCCTCTATGGAGTACCTACGGGTTATTTGTGCCGATGATTTCCTTATCCCTACTCCTTCACCAAAATCGATGATCAATTTGTAAGAGGGGTTCCTGGCTTCAGGAAAACTTTGTACTTCTATAATAGTACCTACTCTCATATCTACTTTAGAAAAATCGGGCCAGGTTATTTGTTCGCTCATTTATCTAGTTACTGTTTAATAATTATGTCGTTTGAGATAATAACCGTTTCAAATTTATACTTTTTATCACAATAATTCCCGCTTCATTCTATAAACGCATTATTATTTCTCCCATTATGGCCAACAATCAGCCATTCCGTTTGCAGACTACTGCAATGGACCAATTTGGACGGTATTTTCCCATTCCATTAATTTATAGGGTTAAAGTATTGTTTGATTGGCATACAACTAATTTAGATTTCTTATAACTTTGTATACAGACCCGTATAAAACTATTAAAATTATGGCCAACACACCCAGCAATATGTTGCCTTTGGGTACAATAGCTCCCAACTTCTCCTTAATTGACACCACAACTGAAAAACGTAAAAACTTGGAGGAACTAAAGGGTACTAAAGGCACTGTAATCATGTTCATTTGCAACCATTGCCCTTTTGTGAAGCCCCTTAATAAAGCTATTGTCCAAACTGCCCTGGATTATCAACCCAAAGGAATTTCTTTTATAGCCATTTCCAGCAATGATGTAGAAAATTATCCCCAGGATGCCCCCCACTTGATGAAATTGGTAAGTGAGGAAGAGAAGTATTCCTTCCCTTATCTGTATGATGAAACACAGGAGGTTGCCAAGGCTTATAATGCAGCCTGCACTCCGGATTTCTATTTATTTGATGATAATTTAGAATTGGTCTATCGAGGTCAATTTGACAGCTCCCGACCTGGAAATGGAATAGCGGTGACGGGAGAGGACCTAAAGAAGGCTATGAAGGCCCTGCTGGCCGGCAACGAAATTGACAAGAACCAAAAACCCAGTATTGGCTGTAATATAAAATGGAAAAAATAGGTGAATTCCACTTATGGACTGGGGTATCATTCTGACACCTCAACCCTAATTTTGGGCTAGACTTAAAGAGTAGGCATTATTTAATCAATATTTATTCCATTAAATTACTGGCTTCCAGCCCTCACGCTTCACCAATTGCTCAATATGGGCCAAATGGTGATTGTCATGCCAAGCATATTTGCCAATATTTTCCAAAATGCTTACCTCTGCCTCTGTTTCAGGATGAATATAAACCCTTTCCAATTCCTCCCGAGATAAGTTTTTTAAGAGATATACCAATTTTGCATGCAGCGCCTTTAAGTAATCCAAGGAAAGCGAAATTGGCGCATTATTGGCATCAAACAACTTACTCCATTCTTTTTCATAATAGGCTTTTATAACAGGCCTCTCTTCTGTTAAGGCCCACTTAAATCTGGTGTAACTGTGATGGTGGCTGTCGGCAATATGGTGCACTAACTGTCTTACGGTCCAACCTCCAGGTCTATACGGAGTATTCAACTGCTGCTCATTTAACGGAATGACTAAACTTTCCAAACGGGCTGGCAGTGCCTCCAATTGGGAAATCCAATCCGATAAAACCAAATCACTGACTTCCGGACTAAAAACAAAATGTCCAATAGGATACCTTAGTTGTTCTAGTGTACTGTCTTTCATAGCTTAAATTTAAGCAAGTTTTATTATATCCCATAGACATAAGGCTATACAATTTTTGTTAAATTTTAATAGATTTTTAACCTTTAAAAAAAGTCGGTTCCATAATAATCTACTAATTTTATAGAGTATAATTTAAATCAAAACTATAAGAAATGGCAACAATACGATTGGGCGATATCGCTCCTGATTTCACAGCTGACAGCTCTATGGGCATGATCAACTTTTATGATTATTTAGGTGACGGATGGGGAATTCTATTCTCGCACCCGGCAGATTTCACCCCTGTTTGTACTACAGAATTGGGGACTGCTGCAAAGTTCAAGGATGAATTTGATAAGAGAAACGTAAAAATGATGGCCTTAAGTGTAGACGGTGCGGCCTCTCATAACGAATGGATCAAGGACATCAATGAAACGCAAGATACCACGGTAAATTTTCCGATTATAGCCGATGAAGACAAAAAGGTATCTACTCTATACGATATGATTCACCCAAATGCGGATAACAACCTAACGGTACGATCTGTGTATATTATAGCACCGGACAAGACGGTTAAACTGATAATCACCTATCCTGCTTCTACGGGCCGTAATTTTCATGAATTACTAAGGGTTATAGACTCCCTACAATTAACGGCCTACCATCAAGTAGCTACTCCAGCAAATTGGGAACATGGAGAAAAGGTAGTGGTAAGTCCGGCCATCAACACTGAAGATGCCAAAAAGATATTTACAAAAGGTGTAGAGGAAGTAAAACCGTATTTAAGGATGACACCGCAGCCCAATATTTAATTTACATAAGCATACTGCTGTAATATATGCAACAAAGGTCTTCTCCAAATTGGGGAAGACCTATTTTTTTGCACAAATATTTTCCCAAACTTTACTGTATTTCTTCCTGCATAAGAATCTATTTGCCTCTATAGCATTCCTTTTATACTATATTACAAATACTTTTATCTATAAGCTAGGACCATTTCCATAGGCCAAAATCTCCACTATTTTTTAAATTCCAACGGAAATAAGAAAAAACTGTCTTCCATCGAAAAAAAATAATGCAGCAAGGATATTAGCAGACAATGGTTTAGCAGCACAAAATAACAAAAAAAGGGAAGTGATATAAAAGGATAACAAAAATATAACTCTCGAAAAATCATATAGTTAAATATTTATACCCTATATTCGCACCTAATATAATTTTTTTAATTTTTTATAATGAATAAAGGAACAGTAAAATTCTTCAATGATTCTAAAGGTTTTGGATTTATCACTGAGGAAGGCTCAAGCGAAGATCACTTTGTACACATTTCTGGTTTAATCGACGAAATTCGCGAAGGTGATGTTGTAGAATTTGAACTACAACAAGGTAAAAAAGGATTGAACGCGGTTAACGTAAAAGTGATTTAATATAATTACGTAACAATTTTTTTTAGAAAATAGAGCCCATCCAATAGGATGGGTTTTTTATTTGCCCCATGCTACCTTAGGAATACTCCAATACACTGTCATTTTAATTTTCTTGTAATATTTATATTTTCTACGCAACCATTCCATTCTTTTCCCATCTAGCATACAAACACTGAATATAAACCATTAAATAGCTGTATCATGACCACCTTTTTCACAATACTCTTATCTTTATTGGTAATAAACATTGCACTTTTTGTTCTTAGTCTAAACAGAACTAAGCGATAAATAAACTAAATAAGGGAATTACTCTCTTTAATGGGTCTCTGACTATCCAATTATTGGCATACCCAACACAAGTTTACCTGCCTGCGAAGCACAAAAAAAGGCTCTAATTTCTTAGAACCTTTTACTTTTGTTTTAAAAAGCAGGGGGTATTAGTTCACCCCCATTAATTCCACATCAAATATTAGGGTAGCATTTGGAGGAATAACTCCGCCAGCACCTGCGCTTCCATAGCCTAGGTGTGAAGGAATTACAAACCTGGCCTTATCCCCAACTTTGAGCAGTCCTATACCTTCATCCCATCCTGGAATTACCTGTCCTACCCCTAGTTGAAAACTTATAGGTTCCTTTCTTTTGTAAGAAGAATCAAATACCTGACCATCTAACAAAGCCCCTTCATAGTGTACGGACACGTTCTTTCCACTTTCGGATTTAGGTCCGGTTCCCTCTTGAACAATCTTATATCTAAGCCCGCTTTCTGTTTCATTAAAGCCAGCTGCTACCTTATCCAGTTCTGCGGCCATTCTTGCCTTTTCTTCCGCCAATCTTTTTTCCCTAGACCCTTCAAAAGTTCTGAAAGCCTCAATAGCGTTCCATTTCTGGGCTTCCTCTCCAATTCTCTCTATGGTTAATTGCTCTATTTTATCACCTTGCTTAATAGCATCAACTACCTCCTGTCCTTCTACAACATGTCCAAAAACAGTGTGTTTATTATCCAACCATGGTGTAGCCACGTGGGTAATAAAAAATTGGGTACCATTGGTTCCTGGTCCCGCATTGGCCATGGAAAGTACTCCTGGGCCGTCATGGGTCAATTCTGGATGAAATTCATCGTCAAATTTATATCCCCCATCTCCGGTACCTGTACCAAGAGGACAACCACCTTGGATCATAAAATCTGGAATAACCCTGTGGAATTTCAATCCGTCATAATACGGTTTCCCCTGTGGTCTAACACTATTTTCCAAATTTCCTTCTGCCAAAGCTACAAAATTACCCACTGTTCCCGGGGTCTTATCATGTGTAAGCTTTACTACTATATCTCCTTTCGAAGTATTGAATTTTGCATAAATTCCGTCTTGCATATCGCTATTTTTTATGAGCTGCAAAGGTAACATTTTGTTTTTGGTTTTAAAACTGTTACTTCTTGTATTATAGGAACCTGCATTCCAAGACACTAAATAAGCATCAAGGGCTTAGGCGTAGGTTCTGCTTCTTTCAGGTACGAAAGATGATAAGGCCACTACCCCACTGGCAGCCCAACGTTTTTTAAAAGCCACTAAGCATTGAATATACGCTTGTGTTTTGGAGCTGCCCTGAAACTGTCAACAACTCCTTTAACTTTTCACATTTGGAAAATAATTGCCCTTCCGAGGTATTAGTTGTTTGACGGAACAACGCCATAGGTATCAAATAAATAAATTAGACTTGTCATTGTAGCCGCTCCCAGTTCCAATTCACGTTTATTTACATGTTCAAAGGTATCGTTTGCAGCGTGGTGATGATCAAAATAACGCTGCGAATCGGGTCGCAATCCTGCCAAAACAATATCATTATTTTTAAGAGGGCCAATATCCGCTCCACTACCGCCTTTAGTGAACAAGTGGATCAAATAAGGCTCAAACAAACTCTTCCAGCCCAGCACTTGATTAAAATTTTCCTGGTCACAGTCAAAGGAAAAACCGCGGGGAGTAAATCCTCCCGCATCACTTTCAAGAGCAAATATATGTTTCTCTCCTTTCTTGGCCGCCTGTTCCGCATAGGTAACCCCACCTCTAAGTCCGTTTTCCTCATTCATAAAGAGCACCACCCTAATTGTTCTTTTGGGTTTATACCCTGTTGCCTTTAACAGCCTCAGTACTTCCATACTTTGCACACAACCTGCACCATCATCATGGGAACCATCGCCCAGGTCCCAAGAATCCAAATGCCCCCCAACAACCATAATTTCATTGGGATAGGTACTTCCTTTTATTTCCCCTATAACATTAAATGAATCGGCATCGGGCAGTACTTTACAATTTTGCCTAAAGAAAAAATTAATATTTGGATTTAGCTTTAAGGTGGTACTAAGTAATTCTGCACCATTGGTGCTTATGGCCGCCGCCGGGATTCTTTCTTCCACAGGAGTATCGCCATAGCTCATGGCTCCCGTATGCGGATAATCGTCCAACCTTAGGTTCAAAGACCTCACAATAACACCAACGGCACCAAATTTGGCCGCTTCCACCGCACCAGAATAGCGCTGATCTGCACAGCCTTTATAAGAATCAAATGTATTGATATTGGTGGGGTCCATGGGCTTGTTAAAAAAGACGATCTTACCTTCTATTTTTTCCCGGCCCAAGGTTTTTAACCCTTCTATGCCACTTACCTCCACCACTTTGGCCTTAAGCCCTCCCAAAGGTGTTGCTACCGATCCCCCCAGTGCACATATGGGCACATTGTTGGTTAAGCCGGGATTGCTTTCCAAATAAGCAAATTCAGGGGTACCCCTTACCCATTTTGGTACTTTAACCGCTTGCAGCCAAACCCGGTCCAGCCCCAGAGAGTCCATAACCTCCTTTGTATATTCCACCGCTTGTTGCGCTTGCACGGAACCGGAGAGCCTACCTCCTATTTGATTGGAAAGGTAATTTAACCACTCATATCCTTTACCGGTTGTAAGAGCTTCATTATAAATGTTTTTTATCTGGATTTCATCACTTTTTTGAGCATTTAACTGTGTTGTCAAGAGTAGTAAAACTAACCATAAATTCCTCATTCGTCTTCTAATTGTTTTTTATATTCCTCTAAATTAGCCTTTATTTTATCATCTAACTCCGGCTCTTTAATATCTTTGTATTTTTTTAACTCTT
>CAXAVP010000232.1:0-6969 GCA_963972175.1 uncultured Arenibacter sp. | reverse complement strand
AGCTCCATGGTACCTTACCCATGGTTCCCCTGGACCAGACCAGCCCGCAAAATCTCCAAAAACATCATACTCCACATATTGCTCTACATAGCTTGGCAGTGGGTTACCAGCATCGATAAATGCCTGTACTACTTCAGCGTTAAAATCATTTTTATCAAAAAGAAAACGCAATCTAGGGTCTCTGTTGTCTCTTAGAAAATCAATTAGATTTAAGCCTCCTGTACCTGGTTGTGTACCATTGCCGGTTCCCCTGTATTCAATTCCCCTTGTATAAATAAAGTCATCATCCAAAGTGTTCATATATCCCGCAGAAGAATTAACCACTTCCTCTACAATACTAAGAGCCTTGCTCTTATTGGCATTAACCAACCTAGCAGCGATTCTAAGTTTTAAAAGGTTACAGAACTTTGCCCATTTACCATAATCACCATTATAGATTATATCCTGACTTCCCAAGCTAAATTGATCGGCAGCAGTAAGATCTGCAATGGCACCGTCCAATTCAGACAACCAGGTATCAAATAATAATTCCTGTTGGTCATAGATTGGCGTAATCAAGGGTGGAGTGGTGTATGGTGCCAATCCCGCTTCGGAATATACCATTGATCCCTTAAAATCAGTCTGAGTCAAAGCCGTGGCAATCTGAGCCGCATAGGTCACCCCTACAATTCCTCGCATTGTTGCCTTTTCGTCTTCTGGTAAAGCATCAATCTTAAACCTAATATCCTTTGCATTAGGAATAATATTATAAACGTTTTGAGCCCCTCCTTGAGCAGCCATTTCAACAAACGTTTCAGGGTTACCAACACCAGTTCCCGTTATTTGACCCCAAGGATATACATAATCAAAATTAGTGTAAAACCAAATTAAATAATCATTGGTATACATGTCATTGATTACCTTGGCTGCCGAATACCTAAGATCTGGTTCGGAAAGTGTTGATGGGTTACTGTTCAACTCGGCAAACTCATCCTTATCGCAACCAACGATAAAAACTGCCAAGAGAATTACAAGTATTTTATATGTTTCTTTCATCTTTTTAATTTTTTATTATTAAAAGTCAATTGCAATTGAGAAGGTGTAACTCGCCAAGTAAGGACTAAAGGAACGTTCGCGGAAAGAATCCGAACTTGTTGTTCCTCTAAAGCTTTCAGGATTAATATCATTTGGCAATGAATTATACAAATAGGCTACATTTCGTGCATTTATGCCTAGATATACGCTTCTGGCCCCTAATTTTTCAGCCGCCATTTTAGGTAAGTTGTAGCCTAATGAAATATTTCTTAAGGCGATGTATTTTACCTCAGCAAACCAGTCATCATTGATTACTCCATTCCCCCAAGAATTTAGACGATAGTGATAGTAGCTAGCGTGGGTAGGCTCTACGTGACCAGCTTCATAAGCTTCTTGATAGGTCATACCTCCAACATCAACGGTAGATCCGTTAGGTGCTGTCACGGTTTGTCCTTCCGCGAAAACTCCGTCAGGTATAATACCATCACTAAATTGAGTTCCCTGAACATCATCATATCCTGATGTCCATGTTACACCACCGTGCTCTGGATCCCTACCGTACAAGGAACTCTCCGTGAATCCGTAAGCAGTTCCGTAACGACTGGAATAAGATGCCATATGTCCACCAAAACGAGCATCCAGCAGTACAGACATATTAAAATTACCTATGTTGAATTCATTATTCCAAGACCCTTCAAAATCTGGTTGAACTTTACCAACTTCTTCAGCTTCTCCACTTCTCTCAAAATAGGCTCCTCTTCTTGAATCTACCCAAATCAACTGATTCTTTCCATTATTTGGATGGTTGGGATCTGAAGATTCAAATTTCTTTGGAGCACTATCTGAATACAGCACGCCATACTCACCACCTTCAAAAGCAACTGAACCTACACGGAAGTTACCGTAGCTAATACTACCACCTAAACTCTTATACTCTCCAAAATCTGGATGTACCTCATCTATTTTGGTGGTGTTGTTCCAGTAGTTAAAAGTGGAGTTCCAACTAAAATTATTTGTCCTAACAGGAGTTCCCATAACTGTCAACTCTACACCAGAATTGGTCAAAGTACCAATGTTGGTTAGAAGGTTATTATAACCAGACTCACTAGGTAAGGGAACATTTCCAATTTGTTCGGAAATAGTTTCATCGTAATAAGCTACATCAATACCCAATCTATTGTTAAAAAAACGAACATCGGCCCCTATTTCATAGGAATCCTTTCGCTCTGGCTTTATACTCCTATCTACCAAAGTGGTATTTACCGTATTGGTATAAATAAAGTTTCCTCCATTATCTATACTCCCTTGGCCGTAACCCTTGTTAATGGTATAAGGGCTAGTATCAGAACCGACTTGCGCCCATGAAGCACGAATCTTTCCAAATGTAAACCAATTAGAAGTCCCTGTTACTTCACTAAACAACCAAGAACCGGATACAGAAGGGTAAAAGTAGGAATTATTACCTGTTCCATCCGTATAGACTAAAGCAGATGACCAGTCGTTTCGGCCTGTAACATCCAAAAATAATTGCTCTTTATATGCCAAACTTCCCAAGAAATAAGCCGAATTTAATTGTTTAGTGTCCGAAACACCACCATCACCTCTTTGGGTCCTTAGAGAGTTTCCTAAATAAAATCTACCTGGAACTATTAAACCGCCATCTGTCCACCCTCTGGTATAAGACTTTTCTTGTGTCCATATTTCCCCACCTAAAATAAGGTTGGCTGTTAAATCCTCGGAAATATCCCTATTAAAGGCAAAGGTCAATTTTCCAGTTTTACTAACGTCCTTATTATGTCTAAGTTCATAGTAACCACCCTCATTGGCAAATCCACTCCCCAAGTTCTTAGCTTCGTACTCGGTTGTGTAATGGTTAAGGTTACCTTCAGCAGTAATAGTCAACCAGTCCGTTACATCAGCTGCCAAGGTTACAATAGGCCTCACAACAGTTTCTTTGTTGTAGTTATTATTGTTTTCATAAGCAAACCAAAGTCCTTTGTTGGGAACATCAGCATAATCATCACCGTAGTTGGCGTTGGGAACACCTCCATGGGATGCCTGCCAATACTGTTGTTGACTATATTTTTCAGTATTGTACATTCTTCCAAAAGTACCATCAAAAAAGCTCTGGGAAATATCGTTTCTTGGGTTATGCGAATTGGAATCTGTAAAGGAAATTGATGCACTTGCTCTTAGCCAAGGAGCAAGATTATAAGACCCTCTAAACAGTAATGAATTTCTTTTAAAGGAATTGTTTGGCAAAATACCTGTCCTATCTGTGTATGAATCGGAAAGATAAAAATTACCTTTTTCATTCCCCCCACTTAAAGCAACCGAGGTATTGGTGTTGACACCAGTACTATAAGCGTCGAGCATATTATTCTTTTGTGCTTCATAAGGTACCATTGTCCCATCGTAATCCTCTATCATCCTACCATCAAATTTTGGCCCAAAACTCATCCAATCCCATCCGTGATTTCTTAAAGAAGGTACTCCGTCAGAATTATAGTTAAATTGCCCAGAGTCGTACGCATAATATTGGCCAGACCCATCCTGATCACCATAATCTACATAACCGGCCAAGGCACCAGGACCATACTCATTTTGCAAGGCTGGTGCTCTGTAAGCAATATCGAACCCAACAGATTGTTTAACAGAAACCCCAATACCTTGAGTTCCCGATCCATCTTTTGTGGTAATCAACACCACACCATTGATACCTCTGGAACCGTATAAAGCAGTGGCAGCA
This sequence comes from uncultured Arenibacter sp., assembly GCA_963972175.1. Lineage (GTDB taxonomy): Bacteria > Bacteroidota > Bacteroidia > Flavobacteriales > Flavobacteriaceae > Arenibacter. Next base: position 3,206 of record CAXAVP010000232.1, on the reverse strand, counting down.
GCTCCTTTTAGTATGGATACACTCTTATAATCATCTGGATTTAGGTTTTTAAGTATATTTCCATAATCGTTGGAAGATGCATTCCAGTCTGCACTTGCATTGGATGTGGCATTTTCCAATATAACACCGTCTATCACAAAAATAGGCTGGTTATTACTGGAGTTTAATGTAGACACACCCCTAATTTGTATCTTGGAATTACCAAAAAGTCCACCATCAGAAGAACCAATACTTACACCCGGACTCTTTCCCTGCAAGGACTGAACTGGGTTCACGACATTGATTCTTGCCAATTCCTCTCCTTGAACTTCAGTCATTGCATAACCAATAGCCTTTGCTTCTCGCTTTATACCCAAAGCAGTTACAACCACCTCTCCCAATTGTTCCGAATCCTCTTCCAAACTGGTATTAATGGTGCTTTGCCCACCTACGACAATCTCCTTGGTTGAAAATCCTAAAGAAGAAAATACCAAGGTTGCCGCATTGGATACATTGATGGAGTAATTCCCATCAAAATCGGTAGAAGTACCATTGGAAGTACCTTTCTCTACCACATTTACCCCTGGCAAGGGAGTTCCAGTATCATCTGTTACCGTACCGGAAACGGTTTTGTTCTGCGCAAACACTCCTTGGACAAGGAGAAATGCTGTCAGTAATAAATAGTAATGAATTTTTTTAATCATACTAATAATTTTTAGTTAGTTAATTAGATTTTTGGGTAGTGAGCCCAATGTTAAATAATTACTAAATTTTCTACTTCTTCACTAAATGCTAAAATTAATTCGACCAACAACCAATCATAACCAATCAATAACCTATTTTCACCTCAAAATGCATCCTTGCCACCAAATAGCATTTTAACAATGAAGCAAAAATAGCACCTCATTAGGCACAAATAATATCTTAAATACAACGATTACTTAACAATTGGTTTTTAAATCGTTAAATAAATAATTAAAGAAGTAGGGTGGGAAGATTAAAAACCGAAAGATTATAGGGCTTAAAAAGGTGATAAAATTTTGGAAATAACAGTAGTTAACTACCTCATTATACGTTTGGTCCCAACCGGATTTCACATATGGCATAAATCATTATGAAATAGTCTAAGACAAGAGTGCCTTGCATAGATAATACAAGGCACTTTTTATTTAAAAGATAGATAATCTATGTAATATGTGAGGATTTCAACATAGTCAATTAGCCCTGAACATCATTTGGATTGGTCCAAAGGGTTAAGGTACTTTCTGAAAGACCTGCAATTTATCATTGTTGTTGGCTACCAATATCCATTCGTTCTGGCCTACCGTGATAGACAAAACACCTTTGGCATCCCTATTGGCAAAAATGCCACTTTCCCTTTGTTCTTTTGGGGTAAAATTTCCGTTTCCATCACCCATCAACAAAACGCCAGTACCCGCATCATTTCTTGGGGTTTCAATCTCGGAAACAAACAAGTTTCCTACTACCAACACATCCAGATGACCATCAGCGTCAAAATCCTTGATCAACATATCATTAATACTGGACAATTGCGCCAAATTAGGAAGTTCCCTCACCTTAAAATTTCCGTTGCCCAAGTTCTCTACATAAGAAGAGGCAAAGGTATCGGCTTTATAATGTAGGGACCTATCCAAATTTTCTTTGCCGTACACTTCGTCAATCTCCAAGGAGGCAAATATATCGTACTTCTGTATCTTATCCTTTAATCCGGGGATCTGCTCGGAAGAACAGGAAAACCCTCTTAAGGGGTAATGTTTCTCCCCATTGTAATAGCCTAGGACAATATCATAGTTGCCATTATTGTCAAAATCGTTAAAATATATATCGAAAGGTTTTTCTGGAGAGGTCTTGTACTTATAGTTCAGACCAATATTCCCCACTACAAAGTCCATATCCCCATCCTGATCAAAGTCGCCCTGTCCTACACTATACCACCATCCTGTGGTAGCCTGCAGATCGGGAATATTTTGCTTTTTTAATACCCCATTTTCGTTATTAAAAATTGTAATGGACATCCATTCTCCAACCACAATAAGATCAAGGTCACCATCATTATCATGGTCGCTCCAAACAGCATCGGTAACCATCCCCAATTCCTTGAACCCTTGGGCAACCTCCTTTGTTCGGTTTACCAACTGCCCGTTTTCATTTCTTAGAAACATACTTGTGGCCGGCAATGGATAATGGTGAGGTACATGCCTGCCCATCACAACAAGGTCCATATCCCCGTCCATATCATAATCTGCTGCCACAACACTTGAGCCACTGCTACGATCCATACCCAGTATAGCCCCTTTGGAAAAACCTCCATGACCATCGTTAATATAAAGTCGGTCTATATAATGAGGGTCATTGACCTTAAATTCATTCCCTCCGCTAACAACATAGATATCCTGAAAACCGTCTCCATTAACATCAACAAAGAGCGCGGCAACGTCTTCATAAGCGGCATCTTTGTCCCAAATACCCCCTTCATTTTTTACAAAACCCCCATTTTTATCCGCAATAAACAATGAAGCAGCAAATCCTGTGGCACCACCAATAAAAACATCTTCCAAGCCATCATTATTAATATCCCCATTGGCCATCGCTGGACCAAACTGGGACATTTTGTGGGGAAGAAGCACTTGATATTTATAATCATCAAAGACATTCTCTTGGTGCTCAAAAGCAATCCCTGCCTTATGGCTAACATCCTCATACAATGAAGACACCGTTAAATCAATGGTTGTATTTGGTTGTATGCCCTGTACCATATTGAGCGCCAACTGTTGACCGGTACTAATATTGCGCAAGCTTGTAACAGTATTATTGGGCCATTGTACAATTATACTATCCACTACCGATCTATCACCCACTCCAAAATGGAGAATAGGTTCACTGGTAGAATAGATACCACGCACATTGGTATGCTCCAAAAATTGCTGCTCCCCTTGGGCATACAAGCTTACCTTTGTACCAAATACCGTATTGTTCCCTGAATCTGATAAGGCTATGCGAAGGTAATTGCCATCCGCTATTATCTCTGAAGTGTTTCTATAAATAAAGGCCTTCTCGTTAATGTTGTTTACGATCAGGTCCAAGTCCCCATCATTGTCCAAATCCGCATAGGCAGATCCGTTGGAAAAGGACTTTTCTTTTAGCCCCCATTCATCCATCGTCTTCTTAAAATTCAACCCACCTAAATTCTTATAGGCATAGTTCTG
>CAXAVP010000231.1:0-6971 GCA_963972175.1 uncultured Arenibacter sp. | reverse complement strand
TAAAAATATAATATTATGGAAATCGCTATTTTTACTAAAGAACATAAGCCGGCAGATAGTATTGCCAGCTTCACAGAATTTTACTATAGTTTTCGCATGAAACATTTGGCTAGTGATTTGCTTGATCAGGGGCTTACCCCTAGGCAAATTACAGAGGCCGTGGTGAAGGCCATGAATGTGGGAAAGTCATCAGGGATGAAGATAGACCGGCATTTTAAGCCAGTGTTCACGGGAGCTGGACAACAGATTGTAAAGGACTGTAAACTGTCCCATTTGGCCTATGGATTGGTCCTTATGAATGCCGACGTTAAACTACCAGTGGTAGGCAACTTTCAAGTAAGTGTTCTAAGCCAGTATTTGGAAAATCCTTAATCCTCTATAAATCCATTTCCAAGCCAATTGGGCAATGATCGGATCCCAAGATATCTGAATAAATTTGGACCGATTTGATCTTATCCTTGAGCTTGGGACTCACCAAAAAATAATCGATTCGCCAACCGGTATTTCGTTCTCGCGACTTAAAGCGATAGCTCCAGTATGTATAGGCTACGGTTTCTGGATTAAATGCTCTGTAAGAATCTATAAAGCCATAGTCCATAAAATTGTCCATACCATCAATTTCCACTTGGGTATATCCGGCAGTCTTATTATAATTTGATTTATCGTTCTTAAGATCTATGGGCCTATGGGCTACATTAAAATCGCCGCACACAATAACGGGCTTGGTCTTTTCCAGATTTTTTAGATACTCCAAAAAATCTGCGTCCCATTTTTTCCGGTAGTCCAATCGGTCCAATTTTTGTCCGGAATTGGGCACGTATACATTTACCAAATAGAAATTATCGTATTCCGCACATAGAATTCGCCCTTCCGAATCGTGCTCAGGGACCTGCATATCATTGGTAACTGCCTTGGGCGCCGTTTTACTTAAAACCGCCGTTCCGGAATACCCTTTTTTTTCAGCGGAATTGCTATGCAGGGTATACTGGTCCATAGGAGTCAAAGTATCCGCAACTTCGGTATCTTGCGCCTTGGTTTCCTGTATGCATAGAACATCGGGGTTCATGGTGTTTACCGATTCAAAAAAGTCTTTTTTGACGGCAGCCCTAATGCCGTTTACATTCCAGGATATTAATTTCATTGCTCTTGTCTTAATTAGTTTTGGTCAATATCAATAAAACAAAATTAAAGATATATAAATTGGGATAGCAAAAAAAAACTAAAGCCCAGCTTTAGCCCAATATTAATTCTTCAGTTTATTAACAGAGTATATGGTCTTAACGGGGTAAAAGAAGGGAGAAACCTACTAGAATGGGGCTCTTTGATGTAGTAAAAATACAGTTAGGTTGGTTCTGGACTGATAAGATGGTTATAAATCCTTATTCATATAAATTGAAATCCTTATAAATATACCCAAGATGGTAGACAGTGTAAAACCAATTGCACCCAAAAGAGGTATGCCAATAATTTTTGGTGGCATATCGGCCATTACCAAAAGGGTCGAACCAATGGATAGTGCCGCAATAATAACCGCATAGACCAAGCGGGTAATGGTTGCTCTCATAGACTCACCAAACTTATTAAGGCCTTTGTGCTCATCAACCATTACCAGTTGGCCACTGTTTTAGCTTCTGGATGTATAAAGAGATAGCTTTTGGGGATAATCTTTGTAGCCGGGCTATTGGCCGTTACATCTTCAAAACCGTATTTGATAAGTACGGCCAAAAGGGTACTGTACCTTTTAAGGTCCTGTTTTTTGGGAAGTTTAATACTAAAAATAAAATCCAATGATTCTAGGTAAAATAAAGAAAGAATTCCTTTTTGAGATCGGTATAAAATTTTTGTTGGGACTCCATCTTTCTCCTAAAGTCCAAATGTTTTGATATTAGGTAATTATTGCTATTGGTCTTTTCCTCTGTATATTGGCCGCTTATTATTTTTTCATGGACCTGTATGGCTTCCAATAAGTCTTCCAAGACACCTTCATGGCGGGTAAATCTATTCTGAAAATATTCCAACTTGGCAAGCTCCTCCTGCGATACCCATCTAGTAGCCATTTCACTCAGCCTGTTATAGAAGAAAATCAGTTCGTCTTGCCAACAATAGAGTTGACGTCGCCACACCTCTTCTTCAAAATGTAGATTTGATATATATATTATTTCTTTTTCCATTGCAGATCAATTAACCACAAAACTATTTAAATGTGATAACCCCTAAAATGATATAAGTCATTTTAGTTGCTTTCCTTTTAGGTTTACTTTGTTTTATTCATACACCTACTTTAACATTACTATTTTAAGGTATTGGAAGGGTGTTGGAGTGTAGTAGGAATGATATAAATGTATGGTTATTGATCCCTATGGCAAGGACCCGATTATTGAAATATGTAAAAGTCTAGGAATTGTTTAACTAATAGTGATAAAAATGAAAAAAAATATGGGCACATTGGACCGCAGCTTACGTTTTGTGGTCGCAGCCGTTTTGGTGGCACTCTTTTACACCGGAACAATCTCTGGTATATGGGGTATACTTCTAGTAGTATTGGCGGTGGTCTTTTTTCTGACCAGTCTAATGGGTTTTTGTCCCCTTTATAGACCCTTCGGAATCCGTACCTGTAATATGAAGGAACAATAGCCAATAGCCTAGTTGAATAATTTGGTTGGGGGCTAGGGGAGGACATAGTTTTTCTTTGTTACCCTATAAGATAAGTATTGGTCAAATCTGGGAGTTAATGACCCCAAGGAAGGTATTACTTAAAGGAAGGTATTACCTAAAAGTACCCTTTTAAAACCTATTGCTTTGATATTAATCTGAATGTTTGTTTAGCTATCTCCAACTCCTCATTGGTAGGAATCACCAAAATTTTCACCTTGGAATCGGTTATCTGTACCTCCCTCATAACCTGGGATTTTAATTCATTCTTACTATGGTCTAGATCTAACCCTAAATATTCCATTTCCGTACACACGAGTTTTCTCAGCATACTGGAATTTTCTCCTATGCCGGCGGTAAAAATAAGGGCATCCAAACCGTTCATGGCGGCCGTATAGGCTCCTATATATTTTTTTATACGATAGGCGTTCATTTCCAGGGCCATAATGCAGTTCTTATTACCGGCCATGGCCTTAGATTCTATATCCCTCAGGTCACTATGCCCGGTTAAGCCCTGCATTCCGCTTTTTTTGGTGAGTATTTTATTTACCTCTTCCATACTATACCCCAGATTATTAACCATATAAAAAAGTATGGAATGATCTATATCCCCACATCTAGACCCCATTATTAAGCCGTTTGCTGGGGCAAATCCCATGCTGTGATCAATACTTTTTCCATTTTGTATGGCGGTTATGCTACATCCATTGCCCAGGTGCACACTAATTATTTTGGAAGGCTTCTTTTGTAAATAGGTAATGGCTTTCTCCGAAACATATTTATGGCTGGTGCCATGAAATCCATAGGCCTGTATACCGTGTTGGGTATACATTTCATTGGGTAAGGCATATTTCTTGGCCTTAAGGGGCATTGTTTGGTGAAATGCCGTATCAAAAACACTTATTTGTTGGGCTTTTGGGAAGGTCTGCTCTGCTTGAACAATACCTTCCAAATTATGGGGATTGTGCAAAGGGGCCAAAACCGAAAGCTCCTTAATTTTATCTTTAACGGACTTATCAATCAGGGTGGTATCTGAAAAGGAATTACCGCCATGAACCACTCTATGGGCCACAACCTTTATATCATCCGTATTTTTTATTACTCCATATTTGGGATGCAACAACATGTCGGACACTTTATGAAAACCATCCCTGTGCAGGGGTATGGGCAGTACTTCCTTCAAGTTTATATCTCCCGAGGAATACTTAATTACGGCCTCATCAAAGCCAATGCGTTCTATTAGTCCAGTGCAATGAACCTGCTCATCAGGCATTGAAATTAACTTAAACTTGATGGAAGAGCTCCCGGCATTTATAATAAGAATATTCATAGCTACGGATTTGGAATTAAAGATCTTGGGCCTGGATTGCGGTTATTACTACGGTATTAAAGATATCGTCTACCGTACAGCCTCGGCTTAAATCGTTAACTGGCCTATTTAGCCCTTGTAGCATGGGACCTATAGCCAGTGCGCCGGTTTCGCGTTGTACGGCCTTATAGGTATTGTTGCCAGTGTTCAGGTCTGGAAAGATAAAAACACTGGCTTGCCCGGCCACTTTGGAATCGGGCAGTTTGCTAAGCCCCACATTTATATCCACAGCGGCATCGTACTGTATGGGCCCTTCTACCATTAGGTCTGGTCGTTTTCTTTTAACGATTTCAGTGGCTGTCCGTACCTTGTCCACATCGGCCCCAACGCCAGATGATCCGGATGAGTAGGACAACATGGCTATCTTTGGCATTATTCCAAAAGCAATGCTGGTTGCCGCCGAAGAAATAGCAATTTCTGAAAGCTGCTCAGCAGTGGGGTTGGGGTTTATGGCACAATCACCAAAAATGGTGACCCGGTTGGGCAGACACATAAAGAATACCGAAGAAACAATAGATACCCCTGGCTTGGTCTTAATAAACTGTAGTGCAGGCCTTATGGTATGCTGGGTAGTATGCACCGCCCCTGACACCATACCGTCGGCATGGCCTTTGTAGACCATCATGGTCCCGTAATAGGAAACATCCTCCATGAGATCCTTGGCCATGGCCAGATTAACATTCTTATCCTTTCTCAGCTTGTACAAAGTGTTGGCATAGTCAAGAAAATGAGGGGAACTTTTGGGGTCTATAATATAGAGGTTGGCCGTGTCCAAATTTAGGTCCAGCTCTTTAATTTTGGCACTAATCAATTTTGGATCCCCAAGCAAGGTAATACGTACGGCGTTTAGGTCTAAGAGTTTCTTAGCTGCCAGGAGTATACGTTGGTCGCTTCCTTCTGGAAGTACTATATGTTTTTTTGTTGATTTGGCCCTTTTTAACAAATTGTACTGGAACATTCTAGGTGTAATTCCTTCGGCCTGGAAGGTAATTAGGCGTTCTGCCAAGTCATTGATGGGGACAAACTTTTCAAATTCCTGAATAGATGTAATTATCTTTTCTTTATTATCGGCATAGATCCTTGGCTTTATGGTACCTATGCGATTGGTTACCGAAAAAGTGCCGTCCGCAACCGATATGATGGGAACAATATCGGAAAGTCCTTCTATCAGCTTTATGATGGATTCTTCCGGTAGCAATCCGCCTGTTAAGATTATACCTGACAGGTTAGGGTAGTTACTGGATATATTTGCTTGCAGGGCACCCAATATGATATCTGCCCTATCACCTGGGGTTATAACCAGACTATCTTTTTTTAAATGGGTAAGGTAATTTCGAAGCTGCATGGCACCTACACTAAATCCCCCCACCTTATTGTTTAGGAAATCTGAGCCAAAAAGGACCTTTCCGGAAAGCTGCTGCCTAATTTCTTGTATGGTAGGACTGGCTAAAAATTTATTGTGGGGGATGGCACCAATCAGTACTTTTTTTGGTAATTTCTTCCTTAGTCCAGAGACCACCAGCTTACGGTTTTCTGGCTGTACCTTGTTGGCGACGGCGAGTAGTACTTCCACGCCTTTTTCGGAAAAGGAATCATAGGCCAGGTATAGATTGCCCACCAGCTCCTGAAGAGGCTTAGCAACACCATTGGCGATTATGACCGCAGGTATGCCCAGGTTTTTTGCTATCAGCACGTTTATATCCCATTCTATAATGGCGCCTTCCCCGGAAAAATCGGTACCCTCTACCAGTACAAAATCAAATCTGTCCTCAATAGCCTTGTATTTATCTATAATATGTCCCAAGATTTCATCGTCCCTGTCCATATTCTTAAGCTGCACTACCTGACTCCTGGTATAAGCGAAGGCATCCTCAAATGTTTGGTCTACTTCAAAATAGGTCAGTACCGTATCAATATGATTGTCAATGCTGTCCTCGGCATAGTCGTCTATAATGGGCCTGAAATAGCCAACCTTGGCAGTTTTTCCCAGTAAAAGTTGCATAAGCCCCAAAGACACAATCGATTTTCCACTATTGGGCTCGGTGGTGGCAACATATATCGCTTTGCTCATCTGAAAGAATAATTAATTCAAAAAAGATCAATAAGGAATTATTTCCCGATGCGAATTTCGAGCTAAGAAAGAAGTCCTAATATGATAGAAGTCATTTATTGGTTCGTTATTAGGCATTAATTTTAGCATATAAAAGTAGCCTTGATGGTATATGGTTTATACAAACAAGGCAGGTAACCACCCGAAATCTTCCAAAGACATTGGTTGCTGATAATGAATAAGACCCAGTAATAAATAATTTATAATAAGATGAAAACATTGTTGTATGCCACCGATTATTCGGATAATTCCATTGCTGCTTTACAATATGCCTATGCTTTGAGCCAAAAGCTGGATATGCGTTTAGTAATTACCCATATTTTTGAATTCCCCAGTATTTTAGGTGCCGAAGCTTTGGATAACCCGCTTCCGCATATACAGGAAGTTGCCTTTAAGACTAACCGTACTAAATTGGAAGACCTCTGCAAGGAACACCTGGATGGTGATTGGGATACCCCAAACCTAAGACTTGAGGCAGCTGAAAATAGTTCGGTTTTAAAAGGGATCATTTCCAAGGCCGAGGAATGGCATGCACAAATGATCCTAGTAGGGATGAAAGGAGAAACCGGGCTTGGCGAAATCATTATGGGAAGTACTACCAAGCGACTAATAGAAAAGGCACCATGCCCTGTACTGGCCATACCGGCCGATATGGGTAATTTGGAACTTAAAACCATAGTATACGCAACAGATTTTGAGGAAGAGGATATCCACGCGATTCAAAAGCTTTCTGATATTGCCAAGACGTTGGATGCCAAGATCAAGGTGGTACATATTTCCACTAAGCATGAATACGCCGGGGATTTATTGATGGATTGGTTTAAGGAAATGTTGGAGAGT
>CAXAVP010000230.1:0-6973 GCA_963972175.1 uncultured Arenibacter sp. | reverse complement strand
CCAATCCCTGGATCTGCTGATAGGGTGTGGGGGTTGAATTGGAGCATAGTGAAGTGCAACTTTTTGTGGTTTTCAAAGCGGAGCTTTGAGGGATGGGCGGAGCCAATCCCCAAGATCAGTTTTGTTTGCATTTTTTTTCAAGACCTACTTTAGTTGGAGCTTCAAGGGATGTGTGCAGCCAATCCCTGGATCTGCTGATAGGGTGTGGGGGTTGAATTGGAGCATAGTGAAGTACAACTTTTTGTGGTTTTCAAAGCGGAGCTTTGAGGGATGGGCGTAGCCAATACCTGCCATCTTATTTGTTGGGATCTGGTTCAAGGGGGTATATAAATTAAGCTTGCTGATAAAATGCTCAGAGTAATATATTTCTTATCTTAAACTTCTAAAATCCACACTTTTAAATAGCTAACCAATGAGGTTCTCCTTCTTTAAGTACGTAGTTATCTCTCTTCTTGGAATACAGTTTTCCTGTGGGGAAAAGTCGAAATCAGAATCCACGACCCATTCACAGCACAATGAAAAGCCCAACATAGTGATTATCTTGGCCGATGATCAGGGATGGGGCGATTTGGGGATCTCTGGCAATACCAACCTTAGAACCCCCAACATAGATGCCTTGGCCAAGAATGGGGTGAGTTTTGATCATTTTTATGTAAGTCCGGTATGCTCACCTACTAGGGCAGAACTTTTGACGGGTAGATATTTTCCAAGAGTAGGGGTGTATTCCACCTCTGCGGGCGGTGAGCGCCTAAACCTTGACGAAACTACCATGTCCCAAGTCTTTAAGGAAGCGGGATATGCTACAGCTGCCTATGGTAAATGGCATAACGGTATGCAAGCCCCTTATCATCCCAATGCTCGTGGATTTGACGATTTTTATGGGTTTGCTTCCGGACATTGGGGCAATTACTTTAGTCCTATGCTGGAACATAATGGGGAAATTGTACAGGGCGAGGGATTTATTATCGACGATCTTACCAATAAGGGCTTGGAATTTATGGAGCAAAACAGCAGTAACCCTTTCTTTTTATACTTGCCCTATAATACACCCCATAGCCCTATGCAGGTACCCGATGAATACTGGAATAGGTTTAAGGATAAGGAACTTCTGCTCAAGTATCATGGAGAAGAAGAGGAGAATGATAATTTTAGCAGAGCCGCATAGGCCATGGTAGAGAATATTGATTACAATGTTGGGCGCGTAATGCAGCGGTTGTCGGATCTGCAGTTGGATGATAATACCATTGTAATGTATCTATCGGATAACGGTCCCAATGGATGGCGTTGGAATGGCGGAATGCGTGGTAAAAAAGGATCTACAGACGAGGGGGGAGTACGTTCACCATTGATCATGCAATGGAAGAATAAATTGCCAAAAGGAAAACGGATTAAAGAGGTAGCAAGTGCCATAGATCTATTGCCCACCTTGTCCGAACTGGCGCAGATCCCTCTCAATACCCTTAAACCCTTGGATGGAAAAAGCTTAAAACCCCTATTGTTGGAAGAAGAAGTCAATTGGCAACCCAGAGTGGTCTATAATCATTGGCGTAGTGGTACCAGTATCAGAACTCAGGAGTATCGCTTGGATAGTGAGGGCAGACTTTATGATATGACCACGGATATAGGGCAGACCAAAGATCTATCCAGACAATTACCACAGCTTACAGATTCCTTAAGTCGATTGAAAAAAGAATGGCTGCAGGAAGTAATGCCAAAATCCAAAGAGACAGAGGACCGTCCCTTTACTTTGGGACATCCTGATTATGTTTATACCCAAATCCCGGCAAGGGATGGCAGGGCCCATGGTAATATAGTAAGGAGCAACAAACACCCAAACTGCACTTTCTTTACTAACTGGAGAAGTACATCGGATTATATTAGTTGGGATGTTGAGGTCTTGGCCGATGGTGAATTTGAGGTCCAATTGTACTATACGGCCAAGGAACCTAATCTAGGAGCTGAATTTGAATTGCGTTTTGGAGAAAATACCATGGTAGGTGTTCTGGATAAAGCCCATGATCCACCTTTAGTAGGGGCTGAAAGAGATCGTGATCCCAGGATCGAATCGTATACCAAGGATTTTATTCCAATGCCCTTGGGTCGCATAAGTTTAAAGAAGGCTAAGGGTGATCTAACGCTAAGGGCACTTAAAATCCCGGGGGATGAGGTAATGGACTTCCGTTTGCTGTTGTTTAAAAGAGTAAAATAAGGTCTTGGGTAAGACCAACCTATCCATTTTGTTTTATAGATAAAGAATAATCGTTTGGGTAGCCTTGTGGAGCAAGAGCAGGATTCCGGCAGGAATGGGTAGCTATGGAGCTGGATATCCAAGCTTTACTTTTTTAATTGCTACCTAATAGGTGTAATGGATTGCTGATAAATTAGCTCTTAAGCGCCAGTACAAAATTGAATATATGCCATATCCCTTTTTATAGAGCACCCACTAAAATGCTCTAAAATGGGGGCGACTTGTTAAAGGGGAAAATTGCCAGGGAATAGAACTTAGTATAATCAGTAGTCCCACTGTAAACCAGATTGCCATGGTCTTAAATTTTTCGGTGTCGGTAGGTTTACGTTTGGCCTTTACCGAGCCAAGAGTGATCACTATGATGGCGATAAGCATCATCAGGCTGTGTTCCATGCCAAAAAAACGTATTTCCCTAAGGTGGATGGCTTCATGGGAGTTATTTATAAAGTAGTTTGTTATTGGGCTAACAGCATACAACCAAAGGCCAATAATTAGCTGTATATGTGCTATGGTACCTGTCCAATGTCGGACCATATTATCAAATCCTAGAAATTCTTTTTTGGAAAACCAGCCATTGTAAGAACGGTAAATAGCAAAAAGTAAACTTATCAATACCATCCAACGTACTAAAGAATGCAAGGGTAAAAGGGTTGAATACATTATTTGTGCTTTGTTTAATAGGGGGTGCAATTAAGATCGCCCTTTCACATTAATATACATTGTAAAGTAACGGCTTAAACGGATTTTTACCAATTAAAGTCAGCTAGAATATAGGCCAAGTGAGGTAAAATAAATTTTCATGTGTACAGTAGCGGGTATGCTAATTGGCAACTCCCATTAATGACTTTATGCCCCTAGGGAATGAGAGCTTGTATAATGAGGCCTTGCTATTTGCAATTTTGAAGTTTTAAGTCTATCTGTTCCAATAATGCCCATAAATATATGTTATAGTCTTTTCTGTGATATCCCCAATAGTCATAATTGGGGTGGTTTACTTCATCTGCCAAATCATCTGGCCTTTGATCATTTATATTTGCAGCCAATTCTACATTTAGTCCCACTTTAAAAGGTCCCTCCCTTGCTACCCGTACATTGTAAAACTGGTCGAAGGCAATAAAGTTGGTGTCTTCACTAAGATTGTATTGCTGGTTCGGTACTATATAGTATCGCAAAGGCTGTGCGGCAGAGTCGTAATATTCAGAATCCTGTACGAACCAATCTTGGTTTTGATCAACGGTTCTGTATACTAAACCTTGGTCTATTAGATTAGGGTTGAATTCTGGCAGGCCTGTATTTATTTCCGGTAGTGATTGCTCCTCGTCAAAACTTCTCCAATTGTGAATGCAACCACATTGCTCCATGGCAGTACACAAAGGTATGTTTTGCCACCAACCGCCCACATAACTATTTTGGGCAGCATAGACATATCCTATGCCGCCTAAGGCGGCTGTGACCAGTTTACTTTTTAAATCTTCATCATTGTCAAAAACATCCCTTAATAGCATGGCCAATAAAAATGATCCCTGCGAATGACCGGCCAATATAATTTTATTACCGTTGTTATAATTGGTCAGATAATCCATAAAAGCCGCTTTTACGTCATTATAGGAAACCGTGATTATAGATGCTTGTAATTCTTTGGAAGTGGTAGCTCTATAGGTGGTACCGGTTGATTGTCTATATCTAGGGGCGAAAAACCTACCATATTTGGCCATTAGGCCCGCTTGTGTCAAGATTGTTGCTGAAACCATAAACTCCGATTGCTCCTCTAGGACAATGTTTTGTGGCGGGTCGTTAATTTGTGATAAAACGGTAGGGTGAACAAAAAATACGTCTACCCCAGTGTTTGTTGTTGAATTGTTGGGTACGGCTATTATGCTGTCGGTTTGTAGGTTTTCATTTATTACAGCTATGTCTAGATTGTATTGGTTTAATAAGGTTCCATTTTTTGAAGGATGAAAAGCCCAATTTTCCATAATGGAATAGTTGAGGTGATCCGATACGGTTGCAGGGTCTTCTGATACCTCATTGTTTTTGGAGCAACTATAAGTGGTCAATATTAGTACAAAAGTAAGAGCATATAGATATTTCATGACGAGGACCGGTTCATATTAAACAACATAATAGTATATATAGTCTTTTAGTCTTTTTTTTGCGGTTGTAGTTAGACAATATGATAAGACCAATTTTATGTAGGGGCACAATTAATCCCCTTCGCTTATTGAAAAGCTGCCATCGCCATCAAATTCAGTCAAGTTTATAGTTACTGACCAAGAGCCAGCTGTTCCGGAAGACGTTACACCAGAAAAGCTATCTGGTTCCCTGTTCCCATTTAGGGAGCGGTCCAAAACTGTGTTCCCATCGGCGTCCTTGATTATCAATTGGAATATCCCTCCATTTGATGCGGTTATATCCGCATTATATTCTGCCCTGGAAAGACTATTTTGATATTCAAAGGTTTCTGAGGTGTTGCCTCCGTTTCCTATAAAATCACCGCCAATATCACCAATGGCCCCCTCATTTATTATGACCTCCGCAAATTGGTTATCATCATTATCGTTACTGCAGCTAAACGATAAGATGGCGGTTGAAAATATTGTTAGAACGATTAGTATAGAAAATAGCTTATTCATAAAAATCAATTATATAGCGTTGTGTTTCAGTTTTAATTATAGTTATAACGTCTTTTTTTTGACTATTATTACCGTTATAGGGTGGATATTTTTATTAGGAATATTTCTTGTGGCTCTGGAGACCAAAAGTTCTTATTGTTAATAGAAGACATTTTTTAAAGGTCACCTTATCCTTTTCGCAACGCTGGAGTAAATTGAATGAAAGGTATATTTGAGATGGTTGAGTATCACGTAGAAACTTTCTTTTCACGAAGGATTTAATAAAAGTGGATGCCAGATAGTTGGTACAAGATCTAAAAGTGTTTGGATCTGCAGTGGAGACTAATGCTATATGGAAAAAAAATGGCCCTTTTATATTTTACGTGTTTCAATGCTTTAACTTTATAAGAAATCTTAAAGGTATGAAGGATGAACAGGAAGCTGTTGGGCTAAAGAAGCAACTGGGGACCATGCAAATTTTATTGTACGGTGTAGGAACCATGTTGGGTGCGGGCATTTATGTATTGGTTGGTAAGGTAGCGGGCTATTCCGGAACCTTGGCTCCGCTTTCTTTTCTCCTTGCCGGGGTTTTAGCGGGTATGACCGCTTACTCCTATTCTTTGCTAACCCCAAGATTTCCGAAAAGTGGGGGTGAAATAGTTTATGTCTATAAGGCTTTTAACTCCAAACAATTGGCCTCCTTGGTTGGTTGGGGGGTAATTTTTACAGGTTTCATTTCCGCGGCGGCAATTCTTAAAGGTTTTGTTGGGTATTTGGACGTGTTTGTTAAAATACCCGATGCCTGGGTAATCATTGTTGGTATGACGCTTTTGAGTTTATTGGCCATTTGGGGTATTGGGGAATCTTTAAATGTAATTGGATTGGTAACCCTTATTGAAGTTGGTGGGCTCATTTTTGTCATCTTTGTCGCTGGTATGGATATGGAGAAATTTACGGCCCAGTTTTCGCAAATGTTCCTTAAGGCACCTGGCTATGATGTGTTTGCGGTGTTTCAAGGGGCCTTTTTGGCATTCTATGCCTTTGTAGGGTTTGAAGATTTGGCAAATGTAGCCGAAGAGGCCAAAAACCCAAAAAAGAGTATGCCTATTGCTATTATGGGGAGTTTGTTTATCGCTTTATTTCTTTATATCGCCGTAGCTGTGGTGGCCGTGGTGTCTTTGCCCCTAAATGAACTGTCTACCACCAATGCTCCAATGGCCGACATAGTGGCAAGTAAAGGGCAACAATATGCCTATAGTATAAGTCTTATTAGTTTGGTAGCTGTTTTAAACGGGGTATTTGCACAGCTTATAATGGGATCTAGGGTACTTTACGGAATGGCCGGGCAGAACAGTGCCCCAAAATTATTTCATAAAGTACACAAAAAATACCGTACCCCTATACTGGCCACCCTCACCATAGCTTTGGGGATTGTACTCCTAGCTATTTTTGTGCCTATTGTGCAACTGGCCAATACTGCCAGTTACGTCATTATAAGTGTTTTTACCTTGGTTAATCTGTCGCAGGCCAAGTTGGCCTTTAAGGATTATGGTAAGAAATGTTGGGGGAACCGAAAGTTTTTAATTCCACTGATTGCGGCTTTTCTGTGTATTGTATTTTTGTCTTATAAGGTACTGGCCGTAGTAAGCCTAACATAATCATGGTTTAATTTTTTATTGGTGCGGCAAGCGGCTGTTATTGTATTCCATATTCCTTGTGAATATTTTTTAAACCTGTTTTGGCTACTTTTAGGGCGCGGAGTGTGTTCTTGGATTTTTGGGAATGCGCTTCCATGCGCCTCAAGACATTTCTTAGCGTTTTGGTAGCTTCTAAAATATAACGTCCTTTATTGAGCATTACACATTCGGCTTGCGCGCTAATGGTGGCATCTGAAATTTCGGCCCTGGTGGCCATGCCCTTTTTGGCTAGGTTGTCCAATACTTGGGTAGCCCATATAACGGGTATTTGCGCAGCCTCACACAGCCATAGAATCTCACTCTGTACCTCTGAGATACGCTCAAATCCAACCTCTACCGCCAAATCGCCCCTGGCAATCATTACCCCAACCTTTGGTCTTTGCATGGCTTTTAACAAGATGGAGGGCAAATTTTGA
>CAXAVP010000229.1:0-6991 GCA_963972175.1 uncultured Arenibacter sp. | reverse complement strand
GGACTTTTGGAGATGAAAATTTCCAAAATGGAGGAAACCTTGGCCAATGCCAGAGTGATAGATGAATCCCAGCTGGATACCTCTAAGGTGTTGGTGCTATCTACCGTGAAACTCAAGAATTTGAATAATGGGATGGAGATGAAATATACCTTGGTGGCAGAAAGTGAGGCGGACCTAAAATCGGCTAAAATTTCTGTTAGCTCTCCCATAGGAAAGGGACTCTTAGGTAAGGAAGTAGGAGATACGGCAGAGATCAATGTACCCAACGGGACATTGAAATTTGAAATTTTGGAAATTTCGCGATAATACTGCTTTTCTATAAGCTATAAACCTCAAATGAAGATGTCATTTGAGGTTTTACATTTAATGGGGTAACAGTTATTTGCCTATTACTGTCCTAGGTTGATACTGGCCGCTATATGGTAAATAGGGTGTCCGTTTACAAATATTTATAGTATCTTTTGGAGGTACTTAAACTTTATGATTATGCCTACAATCTTTACAAAAATTATAAATGGGGAGATTCCGTCCTATAAAATAGCGGAAGACGATGATTTTTATGCTTTTTTGGATATCAATCCCAATGCCGAGGGACATACTCTTTGTATTCCTAAAAAGGAGGTAGACCGTCTCCTAGACCTGGATGAAGAGACCTATCAAGGGCTAATGGCATTTTCCAGAAAAGTTGGTTTGGCCATAGAAGCAGCCATATCCTGTAATAGGGTGGGGATGACTGTAATAGGCTTGGAGGTGCCTCATGTGCACGTTCATTTAATTCCATTGAACGGTATGCAGGATGCAACCTTCCAACATAAGGTATCACTTTCTCCGGAGGAGTTTACCGCAATAGCCAAGAAGATTAGGGCTAAAATTCAATAATGCCTTCCAGAAAAATATAGACTCCGGCGGCCACCAAAACAATAAGGAGTAAGGTTAAAATATAAAATAAACTAGTAAACCTTATGGCGGGGCGGTCAGGGGTCAACATTTTTTGGTAATAGTCAAAAACGCGCTCTATATCCTCGGTCCAAGAAACAGGATAGATGGTAGAATTACATTTTTTGCATTTAATCTCGTGGGAGATATCCTTGGTAGTCCTATCATAGAGTCGACCATAGGTGTGTCTCTGATAAAAGGTCAATTTTATTTCCTGATTAAAACACTCGGGACAATTGTTGGTTAAATCTGCCTCCTTTATTACAACTAACTTTTCCTTTGCCATGGCATTAATTATTAACTTTAAATGTAATTTGCATTATTGTCCCTTCTTTAGTGGAGGAAAGCACTTTTATTTTCCCTTTATGGTATTCCTCAACAATCCTTTTTACCAAGGATAGTCCTAAGCCCCAGCCTCTTTTTTTGGTGGTAACCCCTGGATTGAAGATAGACTGAAAATTCTTTTTGGGTATCCCGGTACCCGTGTCCGATATAAGGATGCGCACCGTATTCCCACTTGGGATAATCTCAATGGCAATACTGCCTTTGCCCCTCATGGCATCAATACCATTTTTAACCAGGTTTTCTATGGTCCAATTGTACAGGGCCTTATTTAGGAGCACCGGGAGGCGTTCTGCTTTAGAGTCAAAGGAAAAATGGATGAGCTTGGAGCTCCTTAGTTTAAGGTAGTCGAAGGCATTTTTGGTTTCTTCAACTATATCGTATTCCTTGAGTATAGGTAAGGATCCTATTTTTGAAAAGCGCTCTGTAATGGTTTCTAGCCGACTTATATCCTTTTCAATTTCCATGGTAATTTCCGGATTGATGTCCTCTGTTTTCAACAATTGGTTCCAGCCCAAAAGCGAAGAAAGTGGAGTTCCTATCTGATGGGCAGTTTCCTTGGCCATCCCTGCCCACAATTTGTTCTGCTCAGCAGTTTTATTGGTTTTGAACAGGAAATATATTACCGCGCCAAAAAGGAAGATTATCAATAAGAGGGCAATGGGGTAATATTTTAATTTGTTGAGAACCTCTGAATTGCCATAATATAAAGTAGCTAAGTTCTCTCCTTTGTATTCAATGGAAATTGGTTTGTTTTCCTCCTTAAATTTTTTGATTTTTCCTTGAAGTAAGGCGGTGTCTATGTTTTGGATCCCCGGCATATTGTTTACCTTAATGGTGCTGTCCTTGTTTACCAGTATCATGGGGGTGGAGGTGTTGTTCTGAAAAATCTTTATATGCAGATTTCCAGGATCGGCATCCACCGGAAGCGATAAAAATTCAGACTGCGCCGTAGCCCAGATTTCCATTTTATGGCGCTCCTCCTCCTTAAATTTCTTGAAAAAACTATTGGTGTTCCACAGTATTAAACTAACAATAGCGAAAGAAGCTATTAAAAGTAAAAAGTTAGAAGTTTTCTTTTTAGGATTAAAATCCATCCATTAATAATATTGCTATCCTTAAAGATAACGTAATTTCAACAAAGATATTCTATTTGGATGGCTATGGCCTTATTTCATTTTGCCTACAATTTATGTACCTTTGCCCGTTATGGGGAAAAGGATTTCTATTGAGGTGTCAGAGCTGCCAATATCCAAGTTACATGGGTATTTATTGGGGGCTGTTGGTCCTAGGCCTATAGCCTTGGCCAGTACCATAGATGGGCAGGGAAGACCTAATTTATCCCCATTTAGTTTTTTCAATGTTTTTAGTGCCAATCCGCCTATTTTAATATTTTCGCCAGCCCGTAGAGTGCGTGATAATACCACAAAACACAGCTTGGAGAACGTATTACAGCATAAGGAGGTGGTGATCAATGTGGTGAACTATGCGATGGTGCAGCAAGTATCCCTTGCTAGTACGGAGTACAAAGAGGGGGAGAACGAATTTGTAAAAGCTGGTCTCACCATGTTGAAGTCGGACTTGGTAGCACCGTTTAGGGTAGCAGAATCCCCTGTGCAGTTTGAATGCAAGGTGTTAAAAGTGGAACCCCTGGGGAAAGATGGGGGTGCCGGGAACCTTGTTTTCTCGGAAGTACTAAAAATACATATGGATGCTGATGTCTTGGATGAAAATGGCGTTATAGATCAGTTTAAAATAGATCAAGTGGCCAGAATGGGGGGCAATTGGTATAGCAGGGCCAATATGGGAATGTTTCAAGTGCCAAAGCCCATATCCACATTGGGTATTGGAGTAGATCAAATTCCAGAACCAATACGTACCAGCCAGGTGTTGACAGGTAATGATTTGGGGATGTTGGGAAATATTGAAAAACTACCGTCCAAGGAAGAAGTGGATACGTATATTAAAGAGAACTTGGTCTTGCAAAAATTACTTGCAAAAGGCGATAAGAAGGCAGTCCATAAAAAGGCACAGGAGCTCCTGAAAGACAAGGATGTACAGTCTGCCTGGAAAGTGCTTTTGGCCGGGGTTCAGAAATAAAAACGATAATTAAAATATGGTAGCTTTTGTTTTGGGTGTTCCTAGGCAAATTGCTTAATATTGACAACAGAGAATTGAAAGTAGAATTTTATAAATAGCAAAATGGAAGTACAAGGGAAAATTAAAATGGTAGGCGAGACCCAAACTTTTGGGAACAACGGATTTAGAAAGAGAGAAGTAGTGGTTACTACTGAGGAGCAATACCCGCAACATATTATGGTTGAATTTGTGCAGGATAAATGTGATCTCCTGAATAATTTTGGAGTAGGCCAACCTGTAAAAATAAGTATTAACCTTAGAGGTAGGGAATGGGTAAACCCACAGGGGGAGACCAAATATTTTAATTCTATTCAAGGATGGCGTATAGAGAGTCTACAGCAAGAAGCCAGTGGTGCCGGAATGCCGCCCGTGCCCCCTATGGATGCCTTTGAACCGGCCGATGACGTTAAGGAGGAAGATCATGACGACTTGCCTTTCTAAGATAAAGGTATATCCTGTTCCCTTGAGGCAGCTATAAAAAGTTGCCTTGGGATACGTGATTAATAGTACGAAAACCTATTTGGTCCATGACCGGATAGGTTTTCTTATTTTTGGGATAATAAAAAATATTGAATGTTCCTTTTAAACCATCACTTGCAATTTCCAAATGTTGATGAGGCCGATAACGATGGGTTGCTGGCCGTAGGGGGTGATTTGTCTCCAGAGCGACTTATGTTGGCCTATCGCAACGGAATATTCCCTTGGTTTAATGAAGATTCCATAATATTATGGTGGAGCCCAGATCCTAGAATGGTTCTTTTTCCTGAAAAAGTGAAAATCTCCTCCAGTATGCAGAAGGTGATAAGGTCCGGTAAATTTAGGCTTAGCTGGAATACCCAATTTGAAAAGGTTATTGACGCCTGCGCTGTTATTAAACGAAAGGACCAAGGAGGAACATGGATTACACCGGAAATGAAAAAGGCCTATATTAGCCTACATGAGCTAGGGTTTGCCAAATCTGTAGAGGTTTGGGAAGGCGATCTATTGGTGGGTGGACTCTATGGGATAGATCTGGGTCATGTTTTTTGTGGAGAAAGTATGTTCAGTAGATCCAGTAATGCCTCCAAGTTTGCCTTTATTCACATGGTTAAAACATTGGAAGAACAAAATTATAAACTTATAGACTGCCAAGTGCACACCGCACATTTGGAAAGCCTAGGGGCAGAGGAAATACCAAGAAAGGATTTTATTGAAATGCTAAAAGGTTAGTGGGCAGTACAAGGAATAGGTCGCCTTTTTTCTCAATACAGTATACGGTCAAAATTGGCCGGCAGTGCCCTTTTTACATCTAAAACCTTGCCTTCCGCATTAAAAGTGGCAAGAAAATCTTCCATATGCTGTTCTTTTCTTGCTCTAAACTGTATTTCGTAGGTGATGCTGGGCAATATTAAATTTTGAAACGTATTCCTAATGGCATCTTCCTCCGTTGCCGCATACCGCTGATACATGCGTTTTATCTTTACCCTTTTAAATGTGTTGTTCAAATAGGTGGTAATAGCGGAATAGGAATCGGAGGGAATGTCAATCTCCTTAACTAAAAAGCCCATATTTAGAAGGACACCCTTTTCATTAAAGTCCATATGGTAATCCATTTTATTTTTCTTGAACTTTAGGGAATAGGTTGTAGTAGAAGTGTCAACCTCCTTATAATACCTTAATTTTTTAGCTTGGAGCAATAACATTGGGTTTAAATCGTATGAAGGAAATTCCGTTTTCTTAATACGGTGTTCCCGTTCTGGTTGTGCTTGGGAAAAACACTGACAGCCAATACAGAACAATACCAAAAATAGACTGAGATTATACTTCATTATATCTAAAACAATTTATCTCGTGATCGTTTACCATTCCTGTTGCTTGCATATGGGCATAGACTACTGTGCTGCCTACAAACTTAAATCCCCGCTTTTTTAAATCCTTGCTTATGGTGTCGGACAAGGGGGTGTTTCCAGGGGCATCCTTATAATGTTTATGTCTGTTCCGTATAGGCTTATTGTCTACAAAGTCCCAGATATATGCACTAAAGCTTCCAAATTCCTTCTGGATGTTTAAAAACGACTGGGCATTGCTAACCGTTGCCCTGATCTTGAGTTTGTTTCTTATAATACCTTGGTCCTGTAACAAGGATTGTATTTTATTTTCATTATACTGGGCTATTTTATGGTAGTCAAAATTATCCAAGGCCCGTCTGAAATTTTCTCGTTTTCTGAGTATGGTAATCCAACTAAGGCCAGCCTGAAATGTCTCTAGGATTAAAAACTCAAATAAACGGGCATCGTCCCTAAGGGGAACGCCCCATTCTTCATCATGGTACCTTTCATAGAGTGCATCTCCCTGGCACCAACCGCATCTTTGTTTTTCCATGTCTAGTATTACAAATGGTGTTGGTAGATAAAGATATATTAAATTATTTGTGTTATTAAGATAGTGGGCAAATAGATACTCAAACTTAAAGGTTTCCCAAGTAAAGAGACTGGGGTCATTGACCTTTTAACTAATTAGTAGATTTCCTAATTACAGCCATGGGAGGCATGGTTGCTTTTACTTGCCCTTATTCTTCTTCTTATTTGTTTTTTCGGTGTTTGCCGTTTTTTTAGGCAAAACCTCTTCCGGGAAGGGAAATAAAATGGTAGAATTCTTTTCTGCCGCAATATTGGAAAGGGTTTGATAGAGCCGCAATTTTATAGCCGAAGGAGATTGGTCTATTAGTTTACCAGCTTCAAGTAATTTTCCTGCTGCCTGTTCTTCAGCAAGTGCTAAGATAATTCTTGCCCTTCTAGACCTTTCTGCCTCTGCTTGATTGGCCATCATTCTCTTCATGTTTTCCGGTAATTGGATATCTTTTATTTTGACGTCAATAATCTCAATGCCCCATTCCACAGTTTCCAATTCCACGATGGCCTTAATGTTTTTTCCCATTTCTTCCCGCTTGGACAAAATGGTATCCAGTTCTACCTTTCCACACACATCCCTTAATGCGGCCTGTGATAATTGGGTAATGGCAAAACGGTATTCTTCCACTTCAAGAACTGCTTTTTCCGGATCGTTTATCTTAAAGAAGACAACCCCGTCTATACTACAGGGAACATTGTCCTCTGTCATTACTTCTTGTGAAATAATATTAATGGTGATGACACGGATATCCACAATCTGTATGGTCTCTACAATG
Source organism: uncultured Arenibacter sp. (assembly GCA_963972175.1). GTDB lineage: Bacteria > Bacteroidota > Bacteroidia > Flavobacteriales > Flavobacteriaceae > Arenibacter. Next base: position 408 of record CAXAVP010000229.1, on the reverse strand, counting down.
GGAATGATCCATCTAAATCCCGGTTGCAATGTCTTTACATATTTTCCAAATCTAAATTTTAAGGCTCTCTTGTATTCAAAAATAACACGTATTCCAGCCAGTAAAAACAATACTATTAAGATGCTGAGCATGAAAGGAGGAGTCATGACTGTTAGCTTGGATTGTTAAAAAATATTCAATTAAGTGTAAATGAACCCTCTTACTTTGTTGTTTAAGATGAGCGTCCAAAAGAGGGCGTCAGAAAAGAAAGTGGATAACTCTAAATTCTGTAAAGGGCAATTCTTTTAAAGTTACAAAAAAAGACAATCGGATAAAAATATAATGCTTATAAAAACCTTTGTCCAAATCGGTTGCCATTGACGTCTTTATTAATAGTCTCAATAAGAATGAAATGAATTGGTAACGATA
>CAXAVP010000228.1:0-7000 GCA_963972175.1 uncultured Arenibacter sp. | reverse complement strand
ATCCAGACGCCCAATGGGCATAATACCATCCGGAAAATTATAAAGTTCACTTAAAAACCGTTTGTTCCGAGCTTCCTTGGCATCATTGGAATGTAATTGACTAAGCATCCCATAGGGTTTGTAAATTTTAAAATGAAGGTGCAAAGATTCCAATATATGCCGGGGTAATTTTTGTCAGGTATATTTGGTTGGTAAAGTTCACTATTTTTTTAAGACCATAGCAGGGTCGAGCTAAATATTTAGGTATGCTCGTTAGTAAATAAAGCATCCTCAGGCTTTAATCCACAGCTGTGGCGTGCAGCAATTCCATTCCGGTGGGGGAACGTGGTTTAAAGCCGGTCCAATCCTCCTCATTGGAATTTTCCTGTATCTCCAAATATTTTGAATAATCTTTTTGTTTCAGGTGAATTCCCAAAAAGGCCGTTAAAAAATGTTGGTTAACGTTATTAATTTTTCGCTCATCCCAGCTCGGTTCGGCGTATCTGTAATATTCATCTATATGCAGGCCTTCTTGTAAAGATTCCACCGGCGGCGGATTGGGGGCTACATTATGTCTGGCATTCATATATGTTAATAAGTAGCGATCAGCATTTACGGCCCCAGTATAAATAGCTTTGATTCCTTTCTCGTATCCTGAAATATCATCCAGGCTACCAGCAATAAAAAAGGTGGGTGTTTTAAGGCCTTTCAATCCATTCATATCCCAGACGCCCCGCTCCATTCCCCAAGGTGCAAAAGCCACTACCGCTTTTATCCGTGGGTCTACCTTAGGATATGATGGATTACCCATAGTAAGGTCATAAATAGCCTTGCTACCTCCCGTCATCTTGGTGAAAAAACCAGCGAGACCATCACTATATCCGGCTCCGGCCACATTTAATACCCCATATCCTCCCATAGAATAACCAATGATACCAATATTGTCTGAATTGACTATGCCGGATAAAAAATGTTCTTTTCCATTTTTTCCTATTTCGGCCATTTCATTTATTACAAAGGAGATATCCTTGGCTCGGTTCAGCAAAGTGCTGTGAAAGGCATTGGCATCCTTAAAAGTAGATTCTGTATGGTCTATGGCCACCACCACATAGCCTTTGGAAGCTAAATTTTCGGTGAGATAGGTCATAAGAAATCGGGATCCCACATAACCATGGGATACTACCAATAGAGGATAAGGGCCATTTACGGCCAAAGGAGGGGCATCTCTAGCTGCCCTGCCTTTAAAGGTAAAGGGTGTTAAAGGTCTTAAGGAGTCATTGGCAGTTCCCATCACCTCATTGTAGGTGACAAATTCTTCTACGGCCTTGTCCAATATAGCCGGATACCAGACCTCCACCCTTAAGGGACGATCGTAAAGAGGATCTATACCGTTTTCGGACTTTAAAATATTTATCACGTCCTTATTTATGAATTGCAAACTTTTAACCCCCACCTTATAGTCGCCCCTAACGGCCAACTCAGGAGCATCCGGAAGCGGATCTCCGTATATAAAGGGAGCAGTTTGGGCATTTAGTGTGCTGCTAAGAATAAAAAAAACAAAGGTGATGGTAGAAAGAATAGCTCGGTGTGGAAAGGTTTTTTTCATGTTGGTTGCTTTTCTTTAAATGTACAAAATTTTAAAGGTATAAATTGTTATAGTGTAGTATTATAGGTAATACATAGGTGTAGTAAGAATGTTATTTAATACAATATTTAGTTGGCCCTACTTTAGTGGCAGCTTGGATACAAATGGGACGTGGAATAAGAGGGGTACGGCACTTTATTTCATCTACTATTTTAAGGATAGCGTAGAAAATAATACCTTGCTATTCCAGTTTGGTATTGGTTTTTAGTGTAAATCTACTATTATGGAAATCCTCTAGGGAACAGGTTGATATGCAAGAAATTGAAAAACATTTAAAGGATTTGGGAATAAGACCAACTGCGATGCGTATTTTGATCTATCAATTTATGGCATCACAGAATGCGGCGGTTAGTCTAAGTCTGATAGAGGAGTATTTTGATAAATCGGAAAGGACTACTCTTTACAGGACCCTAAAAACTTTTGAGGAAAAGGGAATAGTCCATCAAATTGATGATGGAACTGGAATTCCCAAATACGCCTTATGTTCACATGAACATCGGGCGGAAAAGCACTCGGATCTTCATTTGCACTTTCATTGTACGCATTGCAATGAAACTATATGTTTAACGGAGCATAGGATACCACAAATTAATCTCCCGGATGGATTTGTGCCCGAAGACATCAATATGCTCATTAAAGGGATTTGCGATAGTTGTAGTGGGTAAATGCACAACCATTGCACGGACATTAATGGTAATTTTGTTTTAAAACAATGATTAATGTCCAATAAAAAGCAACACGGTAAATTAAGCAATCACACCCATGACCATGCGCATGGTGGGGTTTTTGGAGAAAACACCGAACTTTATTTTTCAATTTTAAGTGGTTTTTTCTTTTTTTTAGGGCTTGTTCTGCATACCCAAGCCCAAGTTCCAGAATGGGCAGCTTTGATAAGCTATATAGCAGCTTATTTTTTTGGAGGATTTTATGTTTTGCTCGAAGCCTTGGAGAAAATAGGTGAAGGCGAATTTGAAATCGATTTTTTAATGATCGTTGCCGCTATAGGCGCCGCTTTTATTGATAGCTGGGGAGAGGGGGCACTTTTATTGTTCTTGTTTAGTTTAGGCCATTCTTTGGAACATTACGCCATGGGCAAGGCCAAAAAGTCCATTAAAGCATTGGGCGAGCTGTCCCCGAAAACCGCTTTGTTAAAAGTTGGGGATGATATTAGGGAAGTTCCGGTGGGGAAATTAAAGCTGAACGATATTATTGTGGTAAGGCCCAATAGTAAAGTTGCTGCTGATGGGGTTATTGTAAAGGGTAGTAGTAGTATCAATCAAGCGCCGATTACTGGGGAGAGTATTCCCATAGATAAGACCGCTCTCCCTCCAAATACCCCAATTACCAATTTTGAGGGAATAGATTCACAGCACAGTGTTTTTATGGGGACTATTAACGGGAACGATGTACTTGAGGTTCAAGTGCTAAAAATCAATGAGGATGCCACCATTTCACGACTGATAAAAATGGTGAGCACCGTAGAAACCAGAAAGTCGCCCACGCAACGACTAACGAAAAAATTTGAAAAATGGTTTGTACCCACTGTTGTTATATTGGTTCTAGGTCTATGTTTTTCGTTTGTATTCTTGGATGAAACCCCAAGGGAAAGCTTTTATAGGGCCATAACCGTATTGGTTGCTGGCAGTCCATGTGCCCTGGCAATCTCAACCCCTAGCGCAGTGCTTAGTGCCATAGCTAGGGCAGCCAAAAAAGGCGTGCTTATAAAGGGGGGACTTGCTTTGGAAGAGTTGGGCAGCCTTAGGACTATTGCCTTTGATAAAACCGGGACGCTGACCGAAGGAAAGCCGAGGCTTACCAATACACATCCCATGAACGGTTTTAGCAATAAAGAGTTTCTGGAGTTGGTCTTGGATGTGGAAAGCTTAAGTCCCCACCCCTTGGCCAAAGCTATTTCCAAGGACCTTGTAGAGGAATACGGGGTAAAAAGGAAGCAACAATCCTCCCAGCTAAAGGTGGTTCAGGGAAAGGGGGTAGAGGCCTTGTACAACGGAGACAAAGTGTATATAGGAAATCCTCAACTGATAAAGGATGCCAAGATTCATATTGATGGGGATACTGCTAAAAAAATGGATGTACTGTTACAGGACGGACATACCGTAATACTGGTTGGGTACCGTAATAATCTGATTGGTTTGTTAAGCGTTATGGATACCCCACGTAAAGCTACGGCAGCCACCTTGGAACAATTGAAGAAAATAGGAATTAACAAAATGGTTATGTTGACAGGTGACCATCAAGGGGTTGCCGATTCCATAGCTAGGCAAATTGGGCTTACCGAGGCCATGGGCAATTTACTTCCCGAGGACAAGGTAAAGGTTGTGGGGAAGCTAAAAGAAAAAGAAAGTAAAGTAGCTATGGTGGGCGATGGTGTTAATGATGCCCCTGCCATGGCCAGTAGTACAGTGGGGGTTGCCATGGGAGCCGCAGGCAGTGATGTGGCTTTGGAAACAGCGGATGTGGCCCTCATGTCCGATAAAATAGAAAGCCTACCTTTTGTAATTGGCCTAAGTAGACAGTCCAAGGCAATCATAAAACAAAACCTCTGGATAAGTATGGGGGTAGTGGCCATTCTAATTCCTGCAACCCTAATGGGATTTGCCAAAATAGGTGTGGCAGTGGCTATGCATGAGGGTTCTACTCTTTTGGTAGTACTCAACGCCCTTCGATTGCTTCGCTTTGAGCTTGATAAATAAGCAGAAGTATTTATAAGTGGGAGCAGTTCTATTCCACATTGGGCAGTTTGGAGCTTACATAGGCGCCAGCCACCCCAAAAAGGGAGAGAACCAAAATGATACCTTCGGTGGAGATAGCTGCTGCAGTCGCACTGATCCCGCCGGTAATCAGTAGGATGAATCCTATAATGGTGTTGCTCACGGCTACGTAATCTGTCCGCTTATTTCCGCCGGCCATATCCACTATATAGGTTTTTCTACCCATACGAACCCCGCTGTGGGCTACACCTAGCACAAAAAAAGCGATAGGGTACAACCAATATTCGTTTCGGGCCCAGGGTATATAGCTGATAAGAACAAACATTATTATCCCCAGGAGTGAGGCTATTACGGCGGCAAAAACCATTACATTTCTGCTCGACTTATCGGCCATTTTGCCCCAAATGGGGGCGCTGATTACAGAGGCGAGTCCGTTTGCAATAATGAATAGCCCCAAGAGGTAGCTCTCTTTTCCCAGATAGGTTTGGGCCAATAGTACATAAAAAGGTGCCGTTAAAGCGGAACACAATAGGAGGGAACGCGCAATGATAAACTGCCTAAAATGTCGATCAGAACGCACTATGTCCATACGTCTAAACGCTTCTTTCCATCCATTTCTGCCACCGGAGGTTTCCCCTGGTAATTCACGGACCATGGAGTAGATAAAAGCGGATATTAACCACATGGCACTGGCGAAAAATATGAGGTAGCTATAGAAAAGGATACCGGTATCCTTGTTGGACTTGTAAAGCAAATACAGACCGGCAATCAATACCAGAATTCCCGATACGGCAACGGTATACCCTTTTAGTTTGCCCCTACGGGTCTTGGGGATGGTTTTGCCCAATACGTCTTTGGAAGCCACCGAACACAAGCCCCTGGAGAGGCTAAAGGTGACAAGGAAAAAAATAACAAGCCAACCGGCCAATACCCCCTCGGTGGTCAAGGAAACATAACCAATGCCAATCATGGATGCACATTGCAATACGGCCCCAATTACATATACCCATTTACGTTTACTCTTGGTTCGAATATAACTCGCAATTAGAATTTGCGGAAGCATGGAGCCCGATTCACGGATAGGAACAATAAAACTTATTAGGTATACAGGTGCATTTATATAGCTCATTACCCACGCCAAAACGGTTTTAGGATTACTTAGAGTATCACCCAATTTGGTAAAGATGTTGCTGAGCATTAGCAAAAAGTAATTCTTGGGGGTATATTTACAGGCATCCTCATTAATATCCTTACAGATTCTAGCGTCTTCCTCGTTGTTTAAATAATCATATAGCTTTTCCGTGTAATGAATGGGCTTCATAGGCAATGACAATAGTGGATATTTAAATGTTACAAGATATTCATTTAGGCACGACAGTCCAAGTTAATCGGTTTCTTTGAAGGCTTTATTCTTGCTGCCTCGATTGGTCAGGGAAGGGTTATTAAGCCCCAAAAAGGAGCTATGCAACGTCTTGGGCGGCAACTACTAAAAAGAACGCTGTATTTGGCAAATGAATAGTGGAAATGAATCCATAACTAGATTAAAATCACTAAATTGTATACAAAAGAAAGTATATGGCAATTTTCATGGACCGTCATGATATACCGGAGGAAATTACAGCAGCCCACGTGGCCCAAATGCACAGGGAAGATTTAAAAATAGAGCATTTGTATGGCTGCAAGGGAATGACCTATTGGTGCGACGAGAAGCGCCGTACCGCATTTTGCCTAATAGAAGCACCCAATAGAAAGGCTATTCAAGACATGCACAATCATGCCCATGGGGATGTTCCCCATAGGATAATTGAAGTGGAAAGTGCCATAGTGGAATCCTTTTTGGGCCGTATAGAAGACCCCGAAAAGTCCAAAAAAACCGAACTCAACATTATTAATGACCCTGCCTTTAGAATTTTAATGGTCATTAATGTTAACAGAACCTTCTTTAAAGGCTTCGTCCGCGAGCAATTAATAGAAGATTCCAGAGAATGTACTGCATCAATTCAGTTCTTGGTAAAACGCTTTTTAGGTAGGTTAGTAAGACAAAGTACATATAAATTTTTAGTGTCCTTTAATTCCGTCACCGCTGCTGTGCACTGCGCCCAGGCATTACATGCAAAAATTAATAAGTCTTCCCGGCCCAAAAATGGATTATGGCCAAGTATAGGACTATATGCGGGTGTTCCGGTAACGGATAAGGATGGCATATTTGAAGATACTATAAAAAAGGCGGAGTATTTTAGTAATATGGGCTCGGAGAAAATAGTGGTATCCAGTGAGGTGAAGGAATTATATGAGAGTGAAAATCAAAATAATATTTTGGACATTGAGGCTATGAAAGCCCTAAACACAAGAGAAGAGGGTTTTGTTATTGCCTTAATGGACTATACTGGGAAGAATTGGTATAATGCCGATTTTGGTGCCAATGACTTGAGCAAAGACCTAGGCTACAGTAAATCGCAATTGTACCGTAAAATGATTTCAATTATTGGGAAATCGCCCAATAATTTCATCAAGGAATATCGACTCAATAAAGCAAAACAATTGTTACATAAAAATACAAAGACCATTTCCGAAATAGCTTATAGCAGCGGATTTAACAGTCCGGCATACTTCTCAAAATGCTTTATGGATACTTTTGGTATTC
>CAXAVP010000227.1:0-7010 GCA_963972175.1 uncultured Arenibacter sp. | reverse complement strand
ACCAACTGCCTTAAAAAAGCTTTCATATCCCTACTTTTAGCAACAACCGTTACTTTAAATTTACAAACAAAATATCAGCCCCTAGAACGATTTAACATATTAAAAACCCATCAAATAGGTTCCATTAATTGTTTTCTCCATATTGATTTCTCATTTTTGCCTAAAATAAAAACTCATATGCCATCAATTTCAAGGAGAGGCATGAACATGCCAGAGTCTCCCATTAGAAAATTAGTCCCATTTGCAGAAGCTGCTATAAAGAGGGGTATTAAGATTATCCATCTTAATATTGGTCAACCAGACATTAAAACACCAAAGGTTGCTTTAGATGCTGTAAAGAATAATGATTTGGAGGTATTGTCCTATAGCCGTACCGAGGGTGCTGAATCCTATAGGGAAAAAATTGCGGGATATTACGCTAAAAATGACATTCATGTGGCAGCTGGCGATATTATTGTCACCACGGGTGGATCCGAGGCACTGTCCTTTGCCATGGGCAGTATTACCGATGCAGGGGATGAAATAATAATTCCCGAGCCGTTCTATGCCAATTACAATGGCTTTGCCAATGCAACGGGCACAAAGGTAGTACCTGTGGTCTCCCATATTGAAGACAATTTTGCACTACCTCCTATTGAGGAGTTTGAAAAACTGATCACCCCAAAGACCAAGGCAATCCTAATATGCAACCCTGGAAATCCTACCGGATACCTATATAGTAGGGACGAAATAAAAAAACTGGCCAAGATCGTTAAAAAGTACGGCCTGTTTTTAGTCGCGGATGAAGTATACCGTGAATTTACCTATGACGGTAGGGAGCACTACTCCATTATTCAGGAAGAGGGACTAGAGGATCACGCCATTATTGTGGATTCGGTTTCCAAAAGATACAGTATGTGCGGTGCCAGAATTGGATATTTGGTTTCCAAGAACAAGGAGGTCATAAAAACGGCCATCAAATTTGCTCAGGCGCGATTGTCGCCCCCTACCTATGCACAAATTGCCGCCGAAGCGGCACTGGAAACACCCAAAAGTTATTTTGAAGCCGTTAAGGAAGAGTATGTAGCCCGTAGGGATATCCTGATTTCAGAGTTGAGCAAGCTAGAAGGAGTAGTGGTGGCAAGACCGCAAGGAGCATTTTATTGTATTGTACAACTACCCATTAAAAATGCCGATAATTTTGCCCAATGGCTTTTGGAGGAATTTAATGTAAACGGAGAAACCGTAATGATTGCCCCTGCAGCAGGATTTTATGCCACCGCAGGCTTGGGCACCAATCAAGTAAGAATTGCATATGTCCTTGAAAAAGAAGACCTCATTAGAGCGGTCCATATTTTAAAGGAAGCCTTAAAAGCATATCCGGGTTAATGCAAATACAGCGGAACATATCCCTCAAAGATTATAACACCTTTGGAATAGCTGTAAATGCCAAGTTCTTTTGTGAGGTCAACTCTATTGAAGACCTTAAAAAGGCCACCACTTTAAATGGCTACCCCAATTACTTTATACTGGGCGGTGGCAGCAACATGCTGCTCACCCATGACATTGATGACTTGGTGCTCTTTATCAATATCAAAGGCATTGAAGTGGTTTGGGAAGATGAGGACGAAGTATGTTTGGAAGTAAATGCCGGGGAAAATTGGCACCAATTGGTATTATGGACTTTGGAGAGGGATTATGGCGGGTTGGAGAATTTGTCCTTGATCCCTGGAAATACCGGTACAGCACCCATTCAAAATATAGGTGCCTATGGCGTTGAACTCAAGGACGTTCTTGTAAGTTGCAGGGCTTTGGAATTGGCAACCCATGAAGTAAGAACTTTTACCAAGGAGGAATGTCAATTTGGATATAGGGACTCTTATTTTAAGAATGATGGTAAGGATAAGTTTATTATTACCTCGGTACGATTAAAACTCACCAAAAGAAACCATAAATTACATGTAGGATATGGGGCAATTGTTTCCGAACTACATAAAAACAACATTTCGGAGCCTACTATCAGAGATGTTTCCAATGCCGTTATTGCCATACGGCAGAGCAAGCTTCCAGACCCCAAGAAATTGGGAAATAGCGGAAGTTTCTTTAAGAACCCCGTAGTTAACGGACAAGAATTCCATACTTTTACAAGCAAATACCCACAGGCTCCGTTCTATAAGATTTCCGACGATGAATATAAAATCCCCGCAGGTTGGTTAATAGAGCAATGTGGATTTAAGGGCAAGCGGTTTGGGGATGCCGGAGTACATAAAAACCAAGCATTGGTATTGGTAAATTACGGCAATGCCAGTGGCCGGGAGATTATAGATTTGGCACATAACATCATAAAAACTGTCTTTGAAACTTTTCAGATTACCATTTCCCCCGAAGTAAATATTATAAAATAACCCCTGACAAATAATGCCAGGGGCTATACCAAACCAAACTAACCAAAAAATTAAATGCACAGTTACCAGCTGCCCATTTAAATAATTATAACGCTAAGCATAACAATCAATTTTATAAATTAGCGTTTGTTTATATACGAAACAAAAGAGGTAATTGGATGATGAAGTCCAAACTTTTTTTGAGAATCCAATTATGAAATGAGCATACTACTGGAAAATCATATTGTTGAGCTTCTTCAAGAGCGTAATGACAAGGCCATTTCATTGCTGTACGAACATTATGGGGACACCCTCTACGGTGTAGCCTATAAAGTGGTCCGGGACGAAGAACTGGCCCAGGACGTTGTACAGGAAAGTTTCGTGAAAATCTGGAAAAAAGCCGATTCCTATGATCCCACCAAGGCAAAATTATTTACTTGGTTGTTCCGTATAACAAGGAATACCGCTATTGATAAACTAAGAAGTGCCAACACCAAATCTGATAAAGAAATCCAAATGGATGTTTCCGACGTATATAAACTAGGAACCGAAGGAATAAACCCTGACTTGATGGACGTTCAGGATAACTTGGACAAATTGGATTTAAAGTATCAAATTGTATTGGACGCCCTATTTTTTCAAGGAATGACCCAACAGGAGGCCAGCGATGAATTGGACATACCCTTGGGCACTATTAAGTCTAGATTGAAAATTGGGCTCAGGGAGTTGAAAAAATTATATGGAGCCAGCATGTTGCTCATCTTAATAAGTTGTTTATGAATTATAGCGCTATGTTGATTAGTCCCGGACCCAATAAATCCGCTGATGGACAAACCTGTGCAATCAAAAAAAGTGCTTAAAAACTAAGGCCATGAAAGAAAAGATCAAAATATTTTTGGAAACCGACCTATTGGAGAAATACCTTCTAGGCACTACCTCACAGGAAGAAACCCTACAGGTAGAAAGGTACATAGCCATGTATCCGGAAGTAAGAACAACTTATAACGAGCTTCAGGACAACTTAGAGGTCTTTGCCAAAATGCATTCCATGAAGACGCCGGACGGGTTAAAGGAAAAAATCCAAAACAGGATAAAATCCGAGAATACCGGAAGAAAGAGATTCTTTAGATATGCCATTGCCGCCAGTTTCACTGCCTTGCTATTTGCCGGGGCATCCTATTTCTTTTGGAACCAAAACCAAAGTTTACAAGAAGAGAATCTTATTGTAAACAGTAAGATTCAAAACCTGGAGGAGAATATGCGTATTCAGCTAGAGGATGTTAGAAACCAATTCATTGTCCTTAACAACCCCAAGACCAAGCGCCTCAACGTTAAAGGAAACAGTAAGGCCAAGGAACTTAAAGCGGTAGCCTATATTAATCCTGTTAAAAAACTTTCCTATATCAATGTCAGCAAACTACCCAACTTACCTGAAAACCAATGTTATCAGATGTGGGCAGAGGTCAATGGGCAAATGCTAAACCTAGGGGTGATTCAGGAAGCCACGGACAGTGAAAAATTGATGGCGCTTCCCTATGCGGAGAACGCTATGGGATATATAACCATAGAGCCAACGGGAGGAAACACCAGTCCCACGGTAGAAAATATTGTGGCCAATATATCCTATTAACGAAGACTTTAAAGTAATCTTAATCCTTCCAAAGAAGGTTATAAATTTCATATCTTTGCACAAACTAAATGCAGGGATATGAAATTAGTATTTTTAACAATAGGTTTATTGGCTCTCGCCTTTGCAGGTATCGCTATTAAAATATGGTCTAAAAAGGACGGTAAATTTGCAGGAACCTGCGCCAGTCAAAGTCCATTTTTAAACAAAGAAGGCGAGGCTTGTGGTTATTGTGGAAAACTTCCAAGTGAACAGGACTGCCAAAAAGATTCAGCAACCCAATAGGCGCCCTCCCCTGAAGCCATTCCTTATTATACCTTATTTTGGATAAAACAGAAGAATCGCTCCCCAACCTTATTGAAAGAGCCAAATTAGGCAACCAAAAAGCGTTCAGCACCTTATTGAACAACTATTGGAACGACGTCTACGGATTTCAACTGATTAGAACCAATAACGAGAACGACGCAGAGGATATTACCATACAGACCTTTTCCAAGGCATTCGACAAAATAAATACGTTTAACGAGGCTTACGAATTTAAAACTTGGTTGATCGCCATTTCCAAGAATCTGCATATCGACCTAATTAGAAAAAGCAAAAGAAACGTCCTAAAGGATAGCCATGAAAATAATAATGAAGCCATAAAAAAGGTTTTGGACGATGCCCCTTCTCCGGAAGACAGTTTAATTACCGAGCAAAACTTGGCCTCTTTATTGGAATACATCAAAAGATTAAAGCCGCATTACCAAGAGGTTATTAACCTCAGGTATTTCCATGAACTCCCTTATGCCGACATAGCCGAAAAATTAGGCGAACCCGTCAATAATGTAAAAGTAAAACTGCTACGGGCAAAAAGACTACTGGCAGAGATCATTAAAAACAATAATTAATGTTCTAGCTTCAACACTGGGTACAACAAATTCATTGTCCCTGGCCATGGGGCGACTTAAATGTGGTTGTTGCCCATATAAAATCCCAAATAACAAACGAAAAAAAAATGCCCCCACGTTTTTAGCTGGCAATATAAAGGCCCAATTACCATTACCCATCTTTTACCATTACTCCTTAAAATTGCCCTGAGAATCCGTCTTATTCTTTCACAACCATACTTTGGTGGCATTTGGTATTTTAACTATATCCCATTTCGTATATTTGCACAAAATCTTACTATGAGCAACGAAACTTTAGAAAGTGTCATCCCTCCAAAAGGAAAACCAAAATGGTTGCGTGTAAAACTACCTACAGGTAAAAAATACACCCAATTACGTGGCTTGGTAGATAAATATAAGCTCAACACCATTTGTACTTCTGGAAGTTGTCCCAATATGGGAGAATGTTGGGGTGAGGGAACCGCCACTTTTATGATTTTGGGCAATATCTGTACCCGTTCCTGCGGGTTCTGTGGGGTTAAAACAGGTAGACCTGAAGATGTGGACTGGGAGGAGCCGGAAAAGGTGGCCAGGTCTATAAAGATAATGGAGATTAAACACGCCGTTCTTACCTCTGTTGACCGGGACGATTTAAAGGATATGGGATCTATTATTTGGGCCGAAACCGTTAAGGCGGTAAGAAGGATGAACCCCAACACCACCATGGAAACCCTTATTCCGGATTTCCAAGGCATATCCACGCATCTAGACCGTATTTTGGCGGTTGGTCCTGAGGTGATATCCCACAACATGGAAACCGTTAAAAGGCTAACCAGGGAAGTTAGGATACAGGCCAAATACGAAAGAAGCCTAGGCGTATTATCCTATTTAAAGGAAAATGGAGCCCACAGAACCAAGTCTGGCATCATGTTGGGACTTGGTGAACGGGAAGAAGAAGTAATCCAAACCCTAGAAGACCTTAGAAACGCCAATGTTGACGTAGTTACCATAGGCCAATACCTACAGCCATCCAAAAGACATTTACCCGTAAAAGAATATATATTGCCCGATCAATTTAAGAAATATGAGGAAATCGGGGTGGATCTTGGGTTTAGACATGTAGAAAGTGGGGCTTTGGTACGTTCTTCCTACAAGGCCCACAAACATATTGATTAGTATCCGTACATCCCCAATTTTACAATACATGACCCCGTAGCGGCATAACGGGAAAAACAGCTTGCCACTTTCTATGAAACAGATCCATATTGGTATAAACGGCTTCGGAAGAATAGGCCGCACCCTATACAGACTTCTCAGTGACCAACCCCACTTAAAGGTGGTCGCTATTAATGATTTGGCAGATGCAGGCACATTGGCGCATTTACTAAAATATGATAGTATACACGGGGTTTTTCAAAAGGAAGTATCACATACCGAAAACGCTATCCTTGTGGAAAACTGTAAGGTGCCCCTCTTAAACTGTGCATCACCAAAAGACATTCCCTGGTCCCAGCACAAGGTTGACATTGTTGTGGAGGCCTCTGGCAAGTTCAAGGATAGATCAATTTTAGCCCATCACTTAAAAAATGGAGCTAAAAAAGTTATTCTTAGTGTGCCCCCATCGGAAGATGACATAAAAATGGTGGTCTACGGCATCAACCATGAAACCTTGGACGGCACTGATGATATTATATCCAATGCCTCGTGTACCACCAATAATGCGGCCCCTATGATAAAGGTTGTCCAAGATCTTTGTGGTGTAGAACAGGCCTATATAACCACTATACACTCCTATACCACCGATCAAAGCCTTCATGACCAACCCCATAAGGATCTTCGTAGGGCAAGGGCTGCAGGCCAATCCATTGTGCCCACCACCACAGGTGCTGCCAAGGCACTAACCAAAATATTTCCCGAACTATCGGATGTAATAGGCGGTTGTGGGATTCGCGTACCGGTACCCAATGGATCTCTTACCGATATCACATTTAATGTAAAAAGACAGACAAGTATAGCGGAAATAAACGAAGCTTTTTTGCAAAAATCGCAAAATGAACTCAAAAATATTCTATATTACACAAAAGACCCTATAGTTTCTATCGATATAAACAATACTTATTACTCTTGTACGTTTGATTCTCTGATGACTTC
>CAXAVP010000226.1:0-7016 GCA_963972175.1 uncultured Arenibacter sp. | reverse complement strand
TGAGATCCAAAAAAATCAAGCAGCCTGGGATTCTATTCAAAACTTAAGCGATAGAAATGTAAAAAGGGGGTATTTGTTCGCCTTGAATTTCGCATTGAACAATACAGATTCCTATGTAGCGCCCTATATAGCTGTTAAAGAAGTTGGGGATGCCAACATAAAATACTTGGATTCTATAAACAATTCCCTTTCCGCAGAGGTGGCCAAATCCAAATATGGAAAAGAATTAAAGCAACATATTACACAATTAAAGAACGAAGAACAACAATAAAAAAAAGCATCCGGATCCGGATGCTTTTTTTTGTTACTTTTCTCATTACTTACTGCCCTAGCTTATTCAATTGCTCTATCAATGAATTAGCCTTTGTTTCCAATTCAGCCCTAACCGATTTCAAATGAGCCTGTCTGTTATCTACAGACCTTAGGTTCACTTTAGCGATTAAATCATCAAAGGTTTCTATGGCACTATCTATAACAGCATTTGCTTCCTTTGAATTTTCCTTATTCCCTGAAGCTTCCACTACATATACCGCTTCAATAATATCTCCTAAAACGTAATTAATGTCTTTTTTTAAATCTCTTATACTTGCCATTACTATTATTTTTTTGCAAAAGTAATCAATTTCAGATAGTAACCTCCAAAAGTTTGGCACTCGTTGTAGCAATATTAACACTTTTAGATATGGCAGGTACCAATACGGTCTCTCCATTTTTAATTGAAGTAGTACCAAATTCATTGCTGATAGTAGCCGAACCTCCCACACACATATAAATTGTAAAGGAATCCCTTAAATTAAGCTCTAAGTTTAAATCCTTGGTCAGCTCCATAAAATTAGTGTTGAAATACGGACAGGACACCATATTATTGATGCCATTTTTCTGGTTGGCATATTTCACCTTAAAATCATCCTTCTTGGTATAATCCAAAGCATCCAATGCTAGATCGGTATGCAACTCTCTCAAATTTCCGTTCTTATCCCTTCTATTAAAGTCAAAAACCCTGTAGGTAATATCCGATGTTTGTTGAATTTCTGCCAAAAGAACACCTGCTCCAATGGCGTGCATCTTTCCGGTATTAATAAAGAAAGTGTCCCCTTCCTTTACCGATTCATAGTTCAGCAAGTCCAAAAGGGTATCCTCTTCTATACTTTTGGCATATTCCTCTTTGGTTACATCTTTATTAAAACCTACTATCAACTCCGCTCCTGGGTCAGCGTCCATTATATACCACATCTCTGTTTTTCCAAAAGAATTATGGCGCTTTTTGGCCAATTCATCGTTCGGATGTAGCTGTATGGACAAATCTTGTTTGGCATCTATAAACTTTATAAGTATAGGAAAATCCTTCCCAAATCGATCAAAAACACTTTTTCCCAATAATTCCTCTGGATAATCATTGATCAATTGCTGCAGCGAAGCACCCGCAAGTTCTCCATTGGCCACTGTGGATACATCACCTTCCACTGCGGACAGCTCCCAACTTTCTCCAGTAATATCGCTCTCAATGGACTTGCCCAAAACATCTTTTAATTTTGTTCCTCCCCAGAGTCGCTCTTTTAATATGGGATTAAACTTTAATGGGTATAAGTTCATATTTTCTATGTATTGTTGGTTTGTATTATAATTTCAAATTATCGCAGGCTAAAATTTTTAAATGGGTAAATAAGACCATGTATTTAGCATTATCTCTATAATTTATCCGGAATACGTTACAAAGTTTCTTGGGGTTTCATAAAGTACCACCTCCAATTCTTTTGTTGACGCAATGCAGGGCCTTAGTCTATTCCAAATATATACTGCAATATTTTCTGCAGTAGGATTTACCGATTTAAACCACTCCACCTCGACGTTTAAATTTTTATGATCCAATTCAGTTTCCACTTTTTCCTTTATAAGATTCTTGAGCTCTTTCATATCTATAACGAAACCGGTTTCCTCATCTATTTCGCCAGTAACACTTACCACTAGTTCATAATTATGGCCGTGAAAATTAGGGTTGTTGCACAAACCAAAAACCGACTCATTTTTTTCAAAACTCCATTCTGGCTTGTATAACCTATGCGCAGCGTTAAAGTGTGCCTTTCTACTAACCTTTACTTTCATGGGTGCTATTTTATTGATTTTGCGGTCAACTTTGATCCATAATTATTTTAACGGACATTAATCCTTAGTCTTAAAGTATATCTTAAGCTGCTGTCTTCATGTATTCAACAACCTTATATCAATTTAAAACCACATCTTTTAAAATGTTCCATAACCATCAATAGCTTGTTTAAAAAATAAAACTAATATCAGTTAGACCCTTTACAGAGCTGAATGAGACTGGGAAATGTGGTTGTAAAATTTGTCGAAAATAATTTTAAACCAAGCTGTGTATTTTTCAGGGGATTTAAGCATGTCATCCTTAATATCCAATGGCTTCATCCATTTCCATGATGCAACTTCCTCCGAATTAATTTTTGGTTCCCCATTATAATGCCCCATCATTACATGATCGTATTCATGTTCCGTAAGACCATTATCAAACGGTGCTTTATAGATAAAAGAGAACAATTCCTTTAATTCGGCTTCAAAACCCATCTCTTCCTTCAATCTTCTTTTTCCAGCCTGAATATTGCTCTCCCCTTCCCGTTGGTGGCTACAGCAAGTATTTGTCCACAATAGAGGGGAATGATATTTGTGTCCCGCTCTTTGTTGAACCATAGTTTCTCCTTTATCGTTCATTATAAATACCGAAAACGCCCTATGCAAAAGCGCCTTTTCGTGCGCTTCCATTTTAGGCATTGTCCCTATTTGTTCATCGTTCTGATCTACTAATATTACCTTTTCCTCTTCCATGTTGTAAAAATAAAACCTTTCAACAACAATTCAGAATAAGGAGCTTAAAATATTAAATACTTTTCGAACAGATAGCTAATTATAGTAATACTGGTATAATTAGGCCCATAAAACAAGCTAGTATTGAAAATGTGGAAATGGCCCTCATACCAATCTCAATAGGCTGAATTGCAGCATGCCATTAATCCGAAAAAGACGGGCACCTTATTCCATAAATGTACAAGTCTTGGGAAGTAACAGTCTCGTTTGCCATACCCAAAATTTGAAACTGCCAGGTACTGCGGCGGGATTGTACCGACTTCTTTCAGGGAATTGATTGGATTAAATGTTTCGCTGTAAACGGCAATATCCTCCATAAGTCGTTTACAGAGGCTAGTATAAATTAATAACGTAGGCTAAAAAAATCGTGGCGACTTCAGGTTCCCAAGCTCTTTTATAAAGTCGTATCTCAAAATAATTTCAAAGGAACCGTCATTGAATGTAGCCTGGCCTAATTCTGTGGTCTCCTTATCGTAAGCCATGCCTATAAGCAATGAATTGGAGATGTGGAACCCTACCATGGCACTTAAAGCTGCATCCCAGCGATAAGCCGCACCAACAATAAACTTGTCATTGAGCATAAAATTGGCCGAGGCATCTATTTGAAGTGGTGCTCCTTGTACCATTTTGGTCAATATGGCGGGTTTGAACTTTAAATTGGTATTCAAATCAAAAACATACCCAGTTATTAAATACAAATTCATCTGCTCCCTAGCAGTTGATAAGGACTCTCCATTAAAATGAGTGGTCTGCAGAAAACGGGGTACCGATAATCCTGCATAGAATTTCTGGGTATGGTAATAAATACCTGCCCCAATATTGGGTGAAAATTTATTATCCACGTCCTGCTGTAGTGTTGGGTCTGGACCTCCGGGACTTGAATAATCTTGATTTAACTCGGAAAACCGTATATCCAATAAATGTGCACTGGCTTTGAGTCCAAAGCTTAATCTGCCCTCTTGGGAAGTATAAATGGTATATGAGAAATCGCCATCAAAATAAGTCTCCGAAGTGGGACCAATTTTGTCATTTACTATAGAAATCCCCAATCCTACCCCTTTATAGCTTATAGGTGAATGCAAATTTAAGGTTTGAGTTGTAGGGGCCCCGTCCAAACCAACCCATTGCGATCTATGCAGGGCAGCTATACTAATATGTCCACGAGAGCCGGCATATGCAGGGTTTACACTCATGGTATTATACATATACTGAGTATATTGGGCATCTTGTTGTGATCGTAGCGAAAGACCGGACAACACGAAAACCACAAATAACCATAATGTTAATAAGTGGGATCCTGATATATATTTTTTGAATTTTGGCATCCGTTATCTGTTTAGGTAAATATAACCTGTAAGGGTAGTCATCTTTCCGGTAGATGAGGGAGTATAGTCCAAAATATAGAAATATGTCCCTACAGGTAATTGATTGTCCTCTTCTACGGTTACCCTACCTTCAGAGGTCCCGTCAAAGTAATTGGAATCATTGTTATAGGATTTGGTTGCGTATACCAAAACTCCCCAACGATTATAGATCTTAATAGTGTTATTAGGATAGTTTTCTATACCCTTAATGGTGAGTACATCGTGAATACCATCATTATTGGGGGTTATAACATTAAACACTTCCAATTCCTCATCCAATACAATCAAATCCGAATCTAAATAGTCCGGTGTTCCATCGGAATCAAAGTCATCATTGGCGTAGTCTCCATCAGTATTGAAATCCTCATCTACCGTAAGTATTCCGTCATCATCGTCATCCGCATCCCTATAGTCCACCTCGTCATCAATGTCCGTATTGGGAAGATCATTGTACGGATCATCAATCTCATCATTAACATCTATATCAATTGCTGTATTGCCCTCGTAACCATCATCCAAGCCATCATTATCCTTATCAGAACCAATTAGCAGTACATCTGGAACACCATCGTGATCATGGTCATGCCCTTCAATATTATCCGGAACATTATCATTATCACTATCATTATCCAAATAATCGGGAAGACTGTCCCCATCTGTATCTATTGGAAATATTCCTAAATTTCCATTGCTCTCATAAGCATCATCAAGACCGTTGTTGTTGGTATCCACAGTTGATGGGGGGATATAACCTAAAGTTGTTTGAGCTTCCACATTATCAGGAATACCATCATTATCACTGTCTATATCCAAATAATCAGGTATACCATCCCCATCCGAATCTGTGGCATCGGTTGCCGGATCGTTATCACTGTCCAAATTAAGATCTTCAAAACTATCCAAGATGCCGTCATCATCACTATCTATATCCACAATTCCCATTGGATTTACCAAAATATTGACATTCGCGGTACTGCAATTGGATTGGTTATCACAAATGGTATACGTAAACAAATCACTACCTGTATAACCATTATTTGGGGTATAGCTAAGTAAATCATCTCTTAGGTCGTTTACTGTTCCATTATTGTTAATTACAACAGTGCCATTGGAGGGGCTTGTAGTAGTAATTGTTCCTTGAATAGGGATGTCATTGTCGTTTATCAAGAAATCTATATCGACGGGCGTATTCTCTAAAGTAGCCACTGAATCATCAAAGGCGTCCACAATTGGAATTACTTCTACATTCACTGTAGCAGTACTACAATCACCCACTGCATTACAAATTGTATAGGTAAAGCTACTTGATCCATTATAGTTTGGATTGGGCACATAAGTAACCACATCATCCGAGGGATTATTTGGTGTACCATTACCATCCACTAGAACATTGCCATTGAATGGATTTGAGGTTGTTAAAATACCATCTGTAGGCAAACCACTATCATTGTCAAAAATGGGAACTACCACGGATGAGTCTTCATTGACCACAACAAAGTCATCGACCAATACACTGGATTGTTGTAGACAAACCACTGTAAAGTTGGGTAGGTCGAACGAATTTCCCGCCTTAGTGACGGTAGCCGTATAGCGCACTACACTCTCTGTAGCAATAACCGTTGGCCTTAATTGATCCCCACCAACCGCTGGCGACCAACTTATAGCGGCACTGGGACTTACATTGTTGGATATGTCCAGTGTTACTTCGTTGTCAGGACTTTTACAGTCTGTAACTATAAAATATCCAGTTGCATTTGATCCGCAAAGGGTTCCGTCATAGGTTGCAAAATAGATACCTGAAGCAGTAGCCTCATAAAAGAAATCTGTTCCCAATACCGTCGTGGTATCAGAAGCCTCGTACCATTTGTAATTATGCTCATCGGTGCTATTGGGCGCTTGTAACAAAAATTGTGCACTGGCCCTTTCTGCACCAAAAAATATGGTTACAAGGGTAGTAAAAAGAAATCTATATATGTTTATTGGCTTCAAACTCCTGATATACCTTATTGTTTATATATAATTATTTTACTACAAATACCACGTTGATCAATGAATTGTAATCTGTTGGCGTTGCTATAACATCATAGGTCATTACCCCAAATTCATCTACACTTACGTTGCTGAATACAGTATTGTCATAATAAGTAACATAGTAATAAAGTTCTGTATTGCCATAGGTAGGTATAGCCACAGGTGCTAAATTACTGGCCACCATAGGCGATCCGAATTGAGCTGTATATTGCGCATGCAGGTCGATCGTTCTTCCTGAACCCGTTGATGAGGCGTCCACAGCAATGGAAGGAGGATAAAATATGTTAGGTCGTGTATTTGCAATTACATAAGGAGTAGCAATACTGCCATTTCCAGATACACTAATATCGTTACCTGCAGTTACTATAGTCTCTGTTCCGTCTGCAGTTGGTAATGTTACCATATTTCCTCCAGAAATGGTCAATTCATCCCCACTAATGCTTAAGGTTTGATCATCACTGGCAGGATCTCCTGCTGGACCTTGGGGACCTGTTGCTCCGGTTGGACCCTGTGCCCCGGTTGGACCGGCAGGACCTTGGGGACCTACAGCTCCATCTATACCATCCGAACCGGCGGGACCGGCAGGACCTTGGGGACCTGTTGCACCATCTGCTCCTGCTGGACCCTGTGCACCTTGAGCTCCTGTTGCCCCGGTATCTCCTTTCGCTCCCGTGGCTCCGTCAGCTCCCGCTGGACCCTGGGGACCTTGGGCTCCTGTTGCTCCCGTGGCTCCGTCAGCTCCCG
>CAXAVP010000225.1:0-7071 GCA_963972175.1 uncultured Arenibacter sp. | reverse complement strand
GGTCTTTGCGCACTTGTTCAGTGGTGTTCGTTTTTTACACGACGCCAATCGCAATATGCCATTGGAGGGCGATAGCAATTTCAAAAAGCTAAAAAATGCTTACGCCAAGGGGATGGAACTTAGAGGAAAAACTTTAGGTATTATAGGACTGGGCAGAATTGGAGTAGCCACGGCGAGAATAGCCTTGGGTATTGGTATGAATGTAATTTTTACCGATCCCCTTTTGGAGGAGGCCACAGTTACTGTACCCTTCTTTGATGGCCGTTCCATTTCATTCCAATTGGAGGGTACCTCATTGGAAAACCTGCTAAGAACATCCCATTTTATCAGTCTGCACATACCGGCCCAAGAATCCTATGTCATTGGCAAAAAAGAATTTGAAATGATGAGAGATGGAGTGGGAATTGTAAATGCCGCTCGAGGCGGAGTTCTAGACGAGGTGGCCTTGGTTGATGCCCTGGAAAGTGGTAAAGTAGGCTTTGCAGGACTGGATGTTTACGAATCCGAACCCATTCCTGAAATTCGAATTTTGATGCACCCGGATATTTCATTAAGTCCCCATATTGGAGCTGCCACCGAAGAGGCTCAGGAAAGAATTGGACTGGAACTTGCATCCCAAATCATCAGTTTGTACAAATAAGGTCTCAAGACAGCCTCAAACATATTGTTACTTTTTGTACCTTATGGTCAATTAATCATTAACCGTAATAAATATAAAGATGTCAGGATTACTGGATTTACTAAATAGCCCCATGGGCAAGCAATTAATAAGTGGTGTGGCCAATCAAACCGGTCAGCCAGAAAACAAGACCGGAGAGGTTTTAAGTATGGCCATGCCCCTATTATTGGGCGCCATGAAAAAAAATGTATCCTCTCCCGAGGGAGCCCAAGGCTTAATGAGTGCCCTTTCCTCCAAACATGATGGTGGATTGTTAGACAACCTTGGAGGACTTTTTGGCGGGGGTGTAGACCAATCCGTAATGGAGGACGGTGCTGGAATTTTAGGACATGTATTTGGTGGAAAACAGGCCAATGTAGAAAATGCCCTGAGCAAAAAATCCGGATTGGATGCCGGGTCGGTAGCCCAAATCCTTAAAATTGCCGCCCCATTGGTAATGGCCTACCTAGGAAAACAAAAAGCCCAAAGTAATGTAAGCGATGCCAACGGGCTCAACACCTTGCTCGGCAGCATGCTTGGAGGACAACCTAAGGAAAACCAAAGTTTAATAACCACCCTCTTGGATGCAGATGGTGATGGCAGCGTTTTGGATGATGTGGCCGGGATGGTCATGGGTTCCAACAAAAAGAAAGGTGGATTGGGAGGTATGCTCGGTGGACTATTTGGAAAATAAGAGTTTTAACATATTTTAAGGAAAGCCATTTGTTAAACAAATGGCTTTTTTTGTACCTTAATGGGAGACCAAAATGAGCATCATAATGCACCATCCTTATTGAACAATGTAAGTTAGTGGAGAGATGTAAGCATGTTGTGATATAAAAAATATAAAACTATGAAGAAATACATTTTTACCATCGGTTTTTTAGTACTCCTAATGTTTTCTATGGCGAATTGTAGCGGGACCAAGAAAGCAATTGCCATAACAGATGTAGAAAAAACAGCCTTTTCACAAACCGAAGGGGATACTATAGCCATCCAGGATGACGAAACAGAATACGAAATCATCATTATAGAGCCGGGGTTTAATTTTTGGCTGCAAAGTATTGCCAAGCCAGAAGGGTATTACTCCCAGTCATATTTGGAGAATAGGAACCGGATTTATGTTGCGGAGTGGAATGCCAGAGTGCTTCAACCCTACAGGTTTAGCCCTAACCTCTACGAGCTACAAATAGACTACAATCCCAATATAGATTATGGGTATGAGGTTAACTATAAGCTGTACAATTACTTCATCTATTTCCAACGCAAATACAATCAAAGACTAGGACCATTTGTTCCTAGAGTATAAAAAGTTATCTTTGTCCGCGATTATTGGAAGTATGAAGAAATTAAAAGAACGTTGGGGAGTAACCTCAAACCTACAGTTGGCCATAATTTTTATTGTGTTCTCCATTACTGGATCTTCGGCCGTTTACGCGGCAAAGCCATTTCTACAATGGCTAGGATTCTCAAGGGATAACTTTTCACCCGAATTTTTATGGGGCGGTTTAATCTATACAGTCTTTAGGATACTATTAATATTTCCCATTTACCAATTTCTTTTGGTAATTTACGGTTGGTTATTTGGTCAATTTAAGTTCTTTTGGGAGTTTGAGAAAAAAATGTTGAACCGTATGGGTCTGGGCTTTATACTTAAGTAAATAGCCTTATCCCATAGCTCATTCAAGGTCCTACCCAAGAGCTTGACCAAGAGGCAACATTACAAAACAAAAAACCAACCGCAAGAAACAGTTTAAACGCTCATTTTAATTTGTACTGGAATAGGGTAAATTTTATAAGGGGCTAGGAATAAATTATATTTTAATTAACAAACATTGTGTTGGGTTACCAGTAGTTTTGAAGGGTGAAGTTTAATTTAAAAAATATCGTTTTTTCTGTTATTGCCGCCTTGCTGGTGGGCTTAATACTACTTCCTTCGGTATTAAAATTAAAACATGCTTTAACGGAGCATCAATCCTTTGTTTGTAAGGAAAAAAGCAAACTTCATTTACACGAAGTAGAATTGGATTGTGATTACCACAAATTTAACCTTACACATTACTACACGCATTCCCAACCCGAGTTTAGCACTTTTACATGCATACCGAAATCAAAAAAAATTATAAACTTTTATAATTTTTTAAACAAGTATCAGAAACTTCCCTTTACTAGAAGGGGGCCTCCAACCATAAGTTAATACAACTTACACTACCTATATATTATAAAATCCGATGCCTACTTGGGAAGTCTATCATACTCTTGATACGCCCATTATCAGGTGTTTTTAAACGTTGCCTTTATGTATCAATACTCCCTATGGGAATACACCTAAAAGGTCTCCAATATAGGTTCCTTAAACCAGAATTAACAACGAAAGAATAGCGAACTACCAACAGCTAGTTCACTCTATTAAACAAAATACAGTAAATGAAAAAGTACATTCTGTCAATGATCTGCATCTTGACATATATATCTGTAAATTCCCAAAATAGCCTAACCGGAAAAATAACCAATACCGAAGACCAAAAAGCCTTGGAACAGGTTTCTATATATTTTCCACAATTGGAAAAAGGAAGTATATCCGATAGAAATGGGAACTATATCATCAACACCCTACCTCTTGGAACTTATAATATAGTGGCTTCATATATAGGCTTTCAAACTTTTTCCGGTAGCATAACCATAAAAAAAGGCAACAATACGCTAGATATTTCCATGCTTCCAAGTGCCATTGAAATGGAAGAAGTTATTGTTTCTACCCCCTTCCACAAGCTAGAACGTGAAAATGTAATGAAGGTGGAGTACGCAAAGCTTTCATCCCTTAAATCCCAGGGGGCACCTACCTTGGTACAAGGTATTGGCACTATTCCCGGGGTGGATGTGGTCTCTACGGGAGTGGGTATAGGAAAACCTGTCATTAGAGGCTTAACATCCAATCGTGTTTTGGTGTATACCCAAGGGATTCGATTGGAAAATCAGCAATTTGGAGCAGAACATGGCCTAGGTGTCAATGAGGCCGGAATAGAAAGCGTAGAAGTTATAAAAGGTCCGGCTTCCCTACTCTATGGCTCGGATGCAATGGGGGGAGTACTTTATCTAAACCCGGAAAAATTTGCAATCAGTAACAGTACTGAAGGAGATATAAACTTTAACTACAATACCAACACCCAAGGAATTAGCAGCGGAGCGGGCATAAGGTCGTCCGGGGATAAATTTAAGTACCTCCTTAGATTGGCCACTGTAAACCATGTAGATTACAGTGGGGGAGATAGAAAAAGAGTTACCAATTCCAGGTTCAACGAAAAAGACCTAAAAATGGGATTGGGCTACCAAGCTACCTCTCTTAAAAGTGAGATCAGGTATAATTACAATCGGTCCAACCTGGGAATTCCAGAATCCGTAGGATTCCAGACCACCTCCAGAACACCGGATCTTCCCTATCAAAAAATAGATAATCATATCTTGAGTTCCAATACCAAAATTTTCTTCAACAAATCCAATTTGGACATTACCCTTGGTTATATTGGTAATATTCGCAAAGAGTTTGAAGACCATGATCATGAAGAACACGAGGAAGAGGGTGAGGCACACGAAGAGGAGCATGAAGAGGAAGCAAGCGAGGAAGAAGCTGCCCTAAACATGAAACTCAACACCTTTAATTACAATTTACAATACCACCTTCCTGCATGGAACAGCTTTGAAACGGTGGTTGGGGTCCAGGGAATCCATCAAACCAATGAAAATTATGGGGAAGAAATTTTAATCCCGGATGCCACCACCCAGGACATTGGCTTTATGGGTACCACACATTTTCACCTCAACCAAAACAACGATTTTCAACTGGGGTTGCGCTATGATCATAGAAATATAGATAGCAAGGCTTACGGTATTTTAGGGGAAGAAGGATATATTGCTCCTTTACAAAAGAACTTCAACAGCTTTAATGGCGCCTTTGGCTATAAGAACAATATTTCGGAGCAGTTTACCGGTCGTATCAATGTGGCCACAGGATTTAGAGCTCCTAATTTGGCCGAACTAACCTCCTATGGAAGCCATGAAGGAACCAACCGCTTTGAAATTGGTAATGCCAACCTAAGGAACGAACAAAATCTTCAAATAGATGTGGCCTTGGAATTTAAAAATGAGCATTATGAATTTTTTCTCAATGGATTTCACAACAGTATAAAAGATTACATTTATATTGCTCCTGACGGTACCTTCATAGATGATACAGCCGTGTATAATTACTTACAGGATGATGCCACACTATACGGTGGGGAAATAGGATTTCATTTGCATCCCCACCCATATGACTGGCTCCATATTGAGAGCAGCTATCAAACCGTTATAGGTGAATTAAAGAGTGGTGAGTCCTTACCTTTGATACCGGCCAATAATTTAACCAATACCTTGAGGGTTGAATTTTTTAATAATGAGGGGTGCTTACGTAACTCCAATGCCTTTGTTTCCTTGAATACCACCTTTAAACAAGGTAATGTGGGTACCTTTGAAATGGCAACACCGGGATATACGCTTTTAAACGCAGGCTTTGGGGGGGACATAAAATTTCTAAAAAAAATGATGAAATTTAATCTTAGCGCCAATAACCTTTTGAATAAGGAATATATTTCACACTTATCACGTCTCAAAAGCGATGGCATATTAAATATGGGCCGATCGTTTACCTTGGGAATAAATATTCTTTTATAACAAAGGAATAAGGCCAATACCTCAACTGGGCCTAAGCAACAATAAATTACATAAATGCCCTACGGCTTGGATTTTTTCAGGCCGTAGGTAATTTGTTTCCAAAATGACTTGGGGATCTTTTCATCCCCTTTAAACCCCAAGACTATAGTACCACTGTCTTCCGGGATGTAGTTGGTCTTAAAAATATAGTCCCAAAGACTAAGGCTAATACCAAAATTAACACCATTCTTCCCCTCTGGCAAATCATGTGCATGATGATAAAGGTGCATTACCGGGTTATTTAGAAGGTATTTTAAAGGGCCCCATGTAATCTTTATATTGGAGTGGTTAAGGTGTCCTATGGCAATGGCAAAAAAATGAACCACATAGGCTTGTTCGGGCTCAAAGCCACCTAGAATCATTACCCCGAAGGTCTTTAAAGGTTTATAGAATACATTTTCCATCCAATGGTACCTGAGATGCGCCGCAAACCCCATCTCCTTTACGCTGTGATGTATTTGATGAAATTTCCACAAAAAGGCATATCTATGTAAGAGGATGTGGGTAAACCACTGAACAAAATCCAATACCAGAAAAAAGATTGTTAATTGAAGCCAATTGGGAAATTGGGACAGATCCAATACAGCCAAACTTCCTTGTTTGATTCCCAAATCACTGAACAATAAGCCCAAAACCTTATAAAAACCACTAATGGCAATGGCAAATAGGAAGAAATTAAAGAACATATAAAACCCATCTAACCAGAAATCCTTTCTAAAAATAGACTGCTCCTTACGCCAGGGAAATAAAATTTCCAAACTCCATACCAATAGCGAAATAATAATCAGTCCCCAAAAATAATTGGTATACCAGGGTACCTCAAATAGTATGGATTTCCAGGTCCAATTGAAGGTTCCTATAATTGCATTGATAAAAGCTTCTAAATATTTCTCCAAGTCGTTTTCCCATTATTAACCCAGCAGGCTACTTATCTTCCAGTGGGTACCACTCTATATTAGTCAGCGCTTCCCTCCTTCCCTTACTCTTTGGAGGGTAATTTGTAACCAAATAATCTACAATTACCTTTTCATTCTCACCCAAATCCCATAAATTTTGGGTTTCCTGCATCCAACGAATGGTTTCTATCCATCGTTCTTCGTTCATCCTGTTCTGCATCACCAATTTTGCAGAGTGGCAATTGGTACAATTGTTTACCACCGCCATAAGGCCATCGGCATCCTTTAGCCCTGTTCTAAGATGAATACCATTTTCTATCTTGTCCCAATCCTCCTCCTGGGCAGTATTACTGACCATTTCGGTACTTGGTCCCTTTTCCCCAAAGGAGAAGGCCGAAGGGTCCAGCATATAGGTAACGCCCAATACTCCTATAAGCATCACCATGATAAAGGAGGTTAGCAGTATGCTATAAAAGGAGCGGACCTGTTTTCTAAAATTATCCTTTTTATTGTCCATTTACGCTACTTTTATTGCAATTCTATGACAAGCATTGTTAAGATACCCCTTGGGGTTCCACCCTGGCAGCAGCATAGGCTGACTTACCCCATTGGAATCGGTTGCCCTTGCCCATACTTCGTAATACCCTGTTTTGGGAAAGCCGATACTAGCGCTAAAGTGTTGCCAGGCCAGTCTATTTACAGGCTTTTCCAGTATACAATCAGACCAAGTAGCCCCAAAATCTATAGAATAGGAAACCTTGGAAACAT
>CAXAVP010000224.1:0-7094 GCA_963972175.1 uncultured Arenibacter sp. | reverse complement strand
ATATTTCCCCATTGGTCACTTCCTCCCATTTGAAGGGTACAGTTATGTTCTCTAAAAAGGTGAAGAAAATCATAGCCTTGAACCAGTTGATAGGTAAACTCGGTAAAAGACATCCCTTCCTTGGCCTCCGCAGAAAGTCGCTTTTTTACAGAGTCCTTGGCCATCATATAATTTACGGTTATATGCTTCCCTACATCACGGATAAATTCCAGAAAGGAAAAATTCTTCATCCAGTCATAGTTGTTTACCAAGACGGCACTATTTTCCTGACCACTATTGAAATCCAAAAAGCGCGAAAGCTGTGCTTTTATTCCCGCCTGATTATGTGCCAAGGTAGCTTCATCCAGTAAATTTCGCTCTGCAGATTTTCCGGAGGGATCTCCGATCATCCCCGTAGCACCACCTATTAAAGCATAAGGTTTATGGCCTGCCAATTGAAAATGGCGCAGCATCATCACTCCTACCAAATGACCAATATGCAGCGAATCTGCCGTTGGATCTATCCCCACATAGGCAGATTGCATTTCACCTAACAAATGTTCCTCGGTACCGGGCATTGCATCGTGCAACATTCCCCTCCATTTTAATTCTTCTACAAAGTTTGAAGTCATGCTTTAACTAATCAGTTTCAATAATAGCTGCAAATATAAAATAATAGCTTGCTTTACTCTCCCCAAAAACCGAATAAATTGAAGTCAATTAAGTAAATTTGTCCTATGATTCTAGTCACAGGCGGTACCGGATTGGTAGGGGCACACCTTCTTTTGCAATTATTGCAATCCGGGGCCAAGGTAAAGGCCCTTTACCGTAATGAATGCAAACTCCAGCTAGTACAAAAGGTATTTGGTTATTACACGGACCAACAGCAGGAGTTCTTCCAGCAAATTGATTGGGTAAAAGCCGACCTCAACGACCTACCGGC
Source organism: uncultured Arenibacter sp. (assembly GCA_963972175.1). Taxonomy (GTDB): domain Bacteria; phylum Bacteroidota; class Bacteroidia; order Flavobacteriales; family Flavobacteriaceae; genus Arenibacter. The sequence continues at coordinate 6,172 of CAXAVP010000224.1, read as the reverse complement.
CTTGGAATTGGCCTTTAAGGGCGTTACCCATGTTTATCATTGCGCCGCCTTAATATCATTTGACCCGGCCGATTACGAACAATTACGGACCGTAAATATTGAAGGCACAAAGAACATTGTTAATTTATGTATTGCCCACAAGGTTAAAAAGCTATGCTACACCAGCTCTATAGCGACTATTGGCCGAACAACAGACGCCATGGAGGCCACAGAAGAAACCGATTGGACCACACAGGGGGCCAATGTTTATGCCCTGACAAAGATGGATGCCGAATTGGAAGTCTGGCGGGCTTCACAGGAAAGCGTAGATGTGGTCATTATAAATCCAGGTGTAATTATAGGTCCGGGGTTTTGGAAGACCGGTACCGGCATCTTATTTAAAACAGCTTTTAAAGCCAACAAATACTACCCTCCAGGGGGAACGGGATTTGTTTCGGTCAATGATGTTGCTGGTATAATGACCCAACTAATGAAATCTTCCATTGTAAATGAAAGGTTTATTATAGTGGCCAAGCAGTTGACCTATAAGGAAATATTGGACAAATTAACTAAGGCTTTTAACAAACCTGCCCCAACAAGGCCCTTAAAATTTTGGGAGCTGGAAATATTGTGGCGATTGGACTGGCTTAGGAACCTTGTCATGAACAACGGAAGGAAACTCAATAAAATGTCAGTGCAGTCGCTTAGAAAAATACAGCGATACAATACCGAAAAAATAAAGAAACAATTGGGGTTTAGCTATGAAAGTTTGGACGGGGCCATAAAACTATCCTGCGAAAAATTTATGGAAGAGAATCCTTAACTGCTTTCTTTTTCTTGTCAAGCCCAAGTCTTTCCCGTTCCTTGGCAGCTTTTATGGAATCCATTTTCTTCTGGTGCTCCTCCATATACTGCTCATCCTTTTCCAATTTGTCTTTTACCGCGGTATAAATGGTCTCATATTCCGAAGGATTGGAAGCATAATACAGATCGCTCTTTACAAATTGAAGACTGTCCACCCCATGTTTGGAATAGATATACGCCATTGGTTCTATATCATATTCTAATAATATATCCTGATTCATGTTCTTCGCCGCGTTTATAACCGCCATGTCATATAAGACAGCGACCATTTTTTCTTCAGGAATAAGATTCTCAGGTTTTTCCACCACTTTCTCATTGCAGGAAAGCAGCATAATAAAAACCAATAGAACACCACATTTTGCCATAACTACCTATTAAAAGTTAACCGCATTGCATTTCTTTCCTCTGAAAACTTGCCATTTTCGTATGCCAAATGGCCATTTACAAATGTATGGGTTATTCTAGACTTAAAGGAGCTGCCTTCAAAGGGCGACCAACCACACTTATAAGCAATATTATCTTTGGTCACCCTCCATGGATCCTGCAGGTCCACTATGGCCAAATCGGCATAATAGCCTTCACGAATGAATCCACGCTTTTTTATCTGAAATAATTTGGCGGGATTGTGGCACATTTTTTCAACGATTCGCTCCAGGGCAATCTTACCGGAGTGATAATTTTCCAGCATTGCAGGCAATGCATGCTGTACCAACGGCCCACCAGAAGGGGCAGTCGTATAGGGATTATCCTTTTCCTCAATGGTATGCGGTGCGTGGTCCGTAGCCACGACATCTATACGATCATCCAATAAGGCTTGCCAAAGCTGTTCCCGGTCCACTGCAGTTTTTACCGCCGGATTCCATTTAATCAAAGTTCCCTTGGATTCGTAATCCTCCTCAGAAAACCAAAGATGATGAATACACACCTCTGCCGTGATTTTCTTTTCTTCCAGTGGGATGTCATTTCTAAATAACTGGGTCTCCTTTCCGGTTGATACGTGAAAAACATGCAACCTAGCGCCGGTTTTCTCTGCCAAGGCAATTGCCCGGGACGAGGACAGATAACAAGCTTCCTCACTCCTTATCATAGGATGACATTTTATGGGGATATCATCTCCATATCTATCCTTATAGGCGGCCATATTTGCCCGGATGGTAGCCTCATCCTCACAATGGGCAGAAATTACCATTTCGGTATTCTTAAAAATCTTTTCAATCACCTCCTCATTATCTACCAACATATTTCCCGTAGAGGAACCCAAAAAGAGTTTTACCCCAGAACAGGCATTTTTATCCAACTTCTTAAGCTCTTCCAAATTATCGTTGGTACCCCCAAACAAGAAAGAGTAATTGGCGAATGAGGCACCCCTAGCAACTTCAAACTTGGCCTCAAGTGCCTTTATGGTGGTTGTTTGCGGATTGGTATTAGGCTGTTCCATATAGGTGGTAATACCACCGGCCACGGCTGCCCTACTCTCTGTGGCAATGTTTCCTTTATGGGTTAGACCTGGCTCCCTAAAATGCACCTGATCATCAATAACACCTGGTATAAGATACTTACCAGCAACATCAATGACCCTTTTGGCCTGATCAGAGGATATGCTGCTAGCTACCTTCAAGATTACATCATCTTCCAATAACACATCACCCGGGAATATTTTGTTCTCATTGACAATTGTAGCATTTTTAATCAGTATCCTCCCCATTTTAAAATTTCTTTTTATGAAACAAACTTCTAATTTTCATTTGTAATACTCCAAATACGGCCTCGTTAATAATAGATGCGCTCATTTTTGATTTTCCCCTGACCCTGTCCGTAAAAACAATAGGAACTTCTTCTATTTTATAGCCCTCAAGGTGGGCCCTAAACTTCATTTCGATCTGAAATGCATAGCCAATAAACTTAACAGAATCCAAATTAATTGTTTCCAACACCTTCCTTTTATAGCAAACAAAGCCTGCGGTGGGGTCGTGAACCTTCATTCCCGTAATACATTTCACATAGAAAGAGGCCCCGTAGGACAATAATATTCTATGCAACGGCCAATTTACAACATTTATACCCTTTTTGTATCGGGATCCAACAGTTACATCCGCACCCTTTACACACGCTTGTCGCAATTTCAATAGGTCTTCCGGGGCGTGTGAAAAATCGGCATCCATTTCAAAAATATAGTCGTATTTCCTTTCTATTGCCCATTTAAATCCATGAATATAGGCTGTACCCAATCCAAATTTCTCCTGTCTTACCTCTAAAAACAATTTATTTGAATAGTGCTGCTGCAGCTCCTGAACCAACTGAGCTGTACCATCTGGAGAATTATCATCTACAACAAGGATATGGAAATCCTGTTCCAATGCAAAGACGGCATCAATAATAAGCCCAATGTTTTCAATCTCATTAAAGGTAGGAATAATGACCAAGCTATCCGCCATCTAGGTATTGCAATTTTAGCAAAAATAGTATTTTAAAATCTGTATAAAAATATCAGGGCAGATTTATGATTTTTTTAAAATAGATTCCAAAACAGGACAATTAACGCATCCATCTAGAACAATGCCATCCTTCAGGATCATGGACTTTTCAAATGGTAAGTAGGAATATTAAAAAAAGTTAGGTTTACGACCTCTATTTTCCTTCCTTTGAAATGTGGTCCTGTCCTACAACCTCCCAATAAAAGGAAAGGCAAGCTGGCAGTAGAAAATATACAACATGATGTTTCTACGGGTTCTAAAAATACAAATGTGGCCATCTGACCCAAAAGAAAAGGCATATATTTAAGGCAAATAATAAAACAACTAGCTTAGATCAATGGAGGCTATATTAAGAAATGAAATCACTACAGATTGGATAACCCTTGTGCTTTTTACCAGTATCTTCTTTATGGTTCTTGCAAAAAGCTTTTTCTATGGCCGTTTTGTAAATTTTATAATCCTACCCTTCAACAACAAGTATATTTTTTTACATCAGAAGAAGGATAAACTTTTTAACTGGTTCAATATATTATTAAGTATATTTCAGCTACTTAATTTGTCCCTCTTCCTCTATTTTACGCATTACCATTTTTTTAACTCCCAAGAAACACTTCAATTTGGCCTATACGCTATAGTATTTATTTCCCTTTTCCTTTTTTCTATATTCAAGATACTATTGCAATTGAGCAATGGCTTTATTTTTGATGCCAATAAGACCATTTCCGAAATAATTTTCAAAAAGCTTTCCTATCTGAACTACAGTGGTTTAGTATTGTTATTTGCCAATTTTATTCTTAATTACATCCTTATAGATTCCAAAGCGGTAATTATTGTAAGTATTTTACTAGTATTTCTTATTAATGCCGTTGGCTGGACCACTACATTGAGAAATCATCAAAAATACATTGCTGGTAATTTTGTCTATTTTATTTTGTACCTTTGCGCTCTTGAAATAGCACCAATTGTAATAGTTGGAAACTATATAATAGATAGAAGCTTATGAAAGTAAAAACTATTTTGGTTTCACAGCCAGAGCCTAAGATGGAAAACTCCCCCTATTCCAAGCTTATAGATAAGGAGAAAATAAAAGTAGATTTTAGGCCTTTTATCCACGTGGAAGGTGTTGATGCGAAAATGGTAAGGCAGCAAAAAATTGATCTTAAAAACTTTACTGCCATTATTCTCACCAGTAGGAACGCGGTAGATCATTTTTTCAGAATTGCCGAAGAAATGCGTTTTAAGGTTCCCGATTCGATGAAGTATTTTTGTCAGTCCGAAGCCGTTGCCTATTACCTTCAAAAATACGTGGTGTACAGAAAGCGTAAAATTTATGTAGGCAACAGGAATTTTCTAGACTTAAGCGCCTTGTTCAAAAAATACAAGGACGAAAAATTCCTATTACCTTCCTCAGACGTTCTTAAACCCATTGTTCCAGAAACTTTAGACAGCTTAGGAATTGACTGGACAAGGGGAATTTTTTACAAAACCGTTATAAGCGACCTTTCGGACCTAAGAAATGTATACTATGACGTATTGGTATTTTTCAGTCCTTCCGGTATAGAGTCCTTATTAAAGAATTTCCCTGATTTTAAACAGAATAACACTAGGATAGCTGTATTTGGCAATTCTACGGTAAAAGCGGCAACGGAAGCTGGTCTTAGAATAGACATACAGGCTCCCACCCCCGAGACGCCATCTATGACTATGGCGCTTCAGCGATACATCACTACTGTCAACAAAAAGTAATCCCAACATAAATAGCTATTGCAAAACCCAGTAGACCTGCAATTGACAAACATAAAAGAAAACCCGAGGCTGGCCTCGCGTTTTCTTTTAAAAAGCATAGCGCTGGGGCCCTCCCCTTCTTATTTCTTCATTGGCATAGGATTCAAATTTCTTAAAATTCTCCCTAAAGGCATTGGTTAGCTTAAAGGCGGTCTTATAATAAGCTTCGTCATTGTTCCATGTTGCCCTAGGGCTTAACACACTGGTAGGTACGCCAGGGCACTCCCTAGGCTGGGCAACCCCAAAAACAGAATGGATATGGTATGTATCATAGGTATACAATCCCAACTCACCACTCAGTGCAGCATGGATCATGGCACGTGTATACTTTAATTTCATCCTGGTCCCTACCCCATAAGGCCCACCTGTCCAACCTGTATTTACCAACCAAACATTTACTCCTGCCTCCAACATCTTCTTGCTCAACATTTCTGCATACACCGTTGGATGCAATGGCATAAAGGGCGCTCCAAAACAGGCCGAAAAACTGGGAACCGGCTCTACCACCCCTGCTTCCGTACCGGCCACCTTTGCCGTATATCCGGAAATAAAATGATATGCAGCCTGACTGGGTGTTAATTTGGAAATTGGGGGCAGTACCCCAAAGGCATCGGCCGTTAAAAAGAATATATTCTTAGGGTTTTTACCCACTGAAGGAACCTGTATGTTATCTATATTATAAATTGGATAACTAACCCTGGTATTTTGGGTTATAGAAGTATCTGCAAAGTCCACCACCCCATTGGAGTCCAACACTACATTTTCCAATAGTGCCCCCTTTTTAATGGCCCCATAAATCTCTGGCTCACTTTCCTGCGAAAGGTTTATAACCTTGGCATAGCAGCCCCCTTCAAAATTAAATACCGTATTATCCTTGGTCCACCCGTGTTCATCATCGCCTATCAATTTTCTATGTGGATCGGCTGACAAGGTTGTTTTACCCGTCCCGGACAGTCCAAAAAAGATGGCAGTATCCCCTTCTTCCCCTACATTGGCAGAGCAGTGCATAGGCAAGCAGTTTTTGTAGACGGGCAAAATAAAATTAAGCGCAGAAAATATACCCTTTTTAA
>CAXAVP010000223.1:0-7157 GCA_963972175.1 uncultured Arenibacter sp. | reverse complement strand
AGGAAGGGGTTACTATAAAATTAGCCCCCATCTGCATATAAAGGGATGCGGCAGCGGCATCGGTGATAGATCCTACCCCCATGGCCATTTCCGGCATTTCTTTAATAACATATTTGTTTAGTTCGCCAAAGACCTCATGGGCAAAATCCCCACGTGCCGTAAATTCGATTAGCCTTGCACCGCCATCATAGCAGGCCTTTAATATTTTTTTGCCCAGAGCTACATCTTGGTGATAAAACAAGGGGACTAAGCCTGTCTTTTGCATTAATGCTGCTACTTCTATTCTTGAAAATTGTGACATATTTTTTTGCTTGTGGTTATCTGCTAACTTTTCCAGAGGAATCCCCTCCGGCCAATTGTTCTATCTCTGCAATGCTCGCCAGATTGAAATCGCCGGTAATCGTATGCTTAAGGCAGCAGGCGGCCGCAGCGAAATCTATTGTTCCTTGTTTGTCCAAATCATCGTTGAGAAGACCATAGATTAATCCCCCCATAAAGGCATCTCCACTACCTACCCGGTCCACTACTGGGGTAACCTCCCTGGTCTTGGCGTAATAAATGTCCTTACCGTCATAAAGTATACCTCCAATTTTTTGGTGGGAGGCATTAATGGAATAGCGCAATGTGGTGGCTACAAATTTTAAATCCGGTGCGCTTTTGTATAACAGATCGTACAACTGGGGTAAGGACTCCATATCCTGATAATCAGGGTCCTGTTTTTCTTGGCCTGTCATAAAAAAGGCGGTGTCCAAATCCCCAAGTATAACATGGCTATATTTTAAAAGCTCTGGCATAATATCCTTTGGTTCCTTGCCGTATTTCCACAATTTGGAACGATAGTTTAAATCCGAAGAAATGGTGATTCCCATGGCGTGGGCAGCCTTTACGGCTTCTAGGCACACAGCTGCGGCATTACTGGATATGGCCGGTGTTACCCCGCTCCAATGAAACCAATCGGCGCCTTCAAAGATGGATTTCCAGTCAATACTATTGGGCTCTACCTCGGCAATGGCACTACTGGCACGGTCATATACCACCTTACTTCCCCTGGTTCCCGCTCCGGTTTCCAGGAAATAAATGCCCAAACGATCCCCTCCAAACTGAATGTTGGCAGTAGATACATTTTGTTTTCTAATCTCTTGTAGGGCACAGTCCCCTATGTCGTTCTTGGGAAGACGGGTTACAAATTCCGTTTTCAAGCCATAATTGGCCAAGGAAACGGCAACGTTAAACTCCCCGCCACCGTAGGTAGCATTAAAATTTGTGGCTTGTGAAAACCGAAGATGTCGTTCGGTGGACAATCTTAGGAGGATTTCCCCAAAGGTGATAACTTTCTTCATTCAAATTTATTTACGAAAATAGGACAAAAGTACTAAGGTAATGGGAAAACTGGAAAAGTAAGTTTTTTTTATTTTATATAACGTTGCTTTTAGTTTTTGTTTGATGTATAAAACGGAATGTTAAATTAATTAAATAAGCCCAAGGATTTCGTTTAAATTTTCTCAATTTAGTTTTTTGTATGATGGAGGTATCCGTAGACCTGGATATTGATTAAAATGAATTAATAAAAGCTATTGAATAGTATATGAAAGTTGTTGCCTTATTTTGTTGCAGCCTGCTTATTTTCCAGGGCTGTGCTTCCCAGTCTTCAGCAAGGCTTATAGATTCGCAACTGGAAGTAACTACTTCCGAAACCTTGAAATACCATCTGTATTATCCGGAGAATTATGGGGTAGATCCGGAGGCCAAGTACCCATTGCTGCTTTTTCTTCATGGAGGAGGGGAGGCAGGGGCAGATTTGAAAGCCTTTAAGGACAATGGTTTAGCCAAGCTTATGGCCCGCGGGAAGAAGTTTCCTTTTTTAATTTTGGCTCCTCAAAATCCGCACCCAAGAATGTGGTGGAATACGAGGGCGGTAAATCAGCTTTTAGATACCATAACGGCCAAAAATAAAGTAGATGAAAACAGGATTTACCTCACTGGGCTTAGCAGGGGAGGGGGAGCGGCCTGGGAGATGGCGGTGCAATACCCGGACAAATTTGCGGCCCTCGCAGTAGTTTGCGGAATGGCTCCGGTACCCTATGCCTCATGGATAAATAAAGATATGCCCATTAGGGTCTATCACGGCGATCAGGATAAATCCATACCCATTGCGGAATCTATAGCCATGGTAGATAAATTAAAGGAAATGGGGTATCAGGTAGATTTTGCCGTTTATAAAGGGGGTGGACATAACATCTGGGATAGGACCTACGAAAATGAAGAGCTATATCAGTGGTTTATGGAACAACAAAAGATCACACCGCCAAAGCCTTAACTGTTGTAGCTGGGTGTTGCCAAGGGAATTGTATATAATTGTAGGTGTTAAAAAGATAGCAATTGCAATCATTTGTTGTATTTTTCAAGGCTAAATGTTATTTAATTATTTATGAAGCGTCGTCTATATCTTGGTTTTTCTTTTGTTAATCTGTTTTTTATGTCTGTAATGCTCTTGTTTTCCTGTGCCGATATAAAGGGTCAAAAAAGTGACCACAAATACACCAATGCCCTTATTGATGAAACAAGCCCCTATTTGCTGCAGCATGCACATAATCCTGTTAATTGGAGGCCATGGAGTCCAGAAGCCTTGGAAGATGCCAAAAAAGAGAATAAACTGGTTTTGGTAAGTGTTGGCTATTCTTCCTGCCATTGGTGTCATGTAATGGAAGAAGAGACCTTTGAGGATGAGGAAGTGGCCAAATTAATGAATGAAAATTTCATCAATATAAAAGTGGATAGGGAAGAAAGACCCGATGTGGATCATGTGTACATGACCGCTTTGCAACTTATTAAAGGGAATGGGGGATGGCCACTAAACGTTATTACCCTGCCCAATGGGAAACCTATTTATGGGGGTACCTATCATACCAAAGAGCAGTGGAAAAAGGTCTTGGCCGAAATAAGTAAATTGTATACAGAGAATCCTGAAAAAGCCAATGAGTATGCGGATATGGTAGCCCAGGGTATTCAGGAAGTCAATCTTGTGCAGCCCGTATCGGATTTGGACGGATTAAATCGCGACGCCTTAAAAGAAAGCGTTGGGGCCTGGAAAGCTAACTGGGACTTTGAATGGGGAGGAAATAAAGGGGTGCAGAAATTTATGATTCCCGTTAACCTGGACTTTTTGTTGGATTATGCGGTGTTGACCGAGGATGGGGAAGCCAAAAGCTTTGTAAAAACTACCTTGGATAGAATAGCCTGGGGTGGGGTCTATGATCATATTGCAGGAGGATTTTACAGATATAGTACGGACTCCCAATGGAAGATACCCCACTTTGAGAAAATGTTGTATGACAACGCCCAATTACTAAGTCTGTACTCCAAAGCCTATAAAGTGTTTAATGAGCCCATGTACAAAAAGGTGGTAGAGGAGACCATTGCCTTCTTGGATAGGGAGATGAAAAATCCCGAAGGGGGTTATTATGCTGCCATTGATGCCGATAGTGAAGGTGAGGAAGGTAAATATTATGTGTGGACAGAGGAGGAATTGAAGGCTATTCTGGGAGGTGATTTTGAGTTATTTGCCACGTACTTCAATATAAAGCCTTCCAACATATGGGAAAATGATGCATATGTGCTTTTCAGGACCAGTGCCGATGAAGTGTTTATGAAGGAGAACAACATTTCTTTGGAGGAATGGGAAGACTATCAGGAAGTGTGGAGAGCGAAAATTTTGGCAGCTAGAAACAAACGAATTAGGCCCAATACCGATGATAAGATCATAACCTCATGGAATGCTTTGTTGATAAACGGATTTGTAAATGCTTATAATGCCTTTGGGGAAAGCTCTTATTTGGAAAGGGCAGAGGAGGTGTTCGGTTTCTTGAAAAAGAATAGTTATAGTAAATCTGAATTATTGCATACCTATAAAAAAGGCAGTAAGAAGAAGGATGGGTTTTTGGAGGACTATGCCTTTTTGGCCAATGCTTCACTAAATTTGTATAGCACTGTTTTACATCCATCATATTTGGATTTTGCTAAAAATCTGCATGAAACGGCCACAATAAAATTTAAAGACGAGGAGTCTGGGATGTACACTTTTAATTCTAATAAGGAGTTGATTTCCAAAATTATTAAGACCGATGATGGTGTATTGCCATCTCCCAATGCTATGATGGCCGAGAACCTACTGCTTTTGGGGCATATAGATTACAATAAGGATGCAACGCTCAAAGCCAGGACCATGCTTTCGGCCATAGTGCCCGCGTTGGTAGAGAGCGCTTACAACTATTCTAAATGGAATTCCCTTTTGCTTAAAACAACCTACCCTTATTATGAAATAGCAGTAGTGGGCAGTGAGGCTCCAAATTTGGTGTCCCAATTGCAACAAAAACATTTGCCCAATACCTTGATCGTAGGGAGCAGCTTCAAGAGTGAGCTGCCTTTGTTTAAAGGGCGTTATTCTGATGATGGGACTTATATCTACGTATGCCAAGACCATACCTGTAAACTTCCGGTGTCCACGACCGAGGAAGCTCTGGAACAATTAAATAATTTTTGAGCATTCTTTCATTAATTTATTCCAGTAATAAAATTGTTTTAATGGCCCTCTAAGAGGCCAGAAAAGATTTTGCCATCAACAAAAAGGAATACAAAATATTGTTTGATACGCTTTATACTCCATTGTGCTTGTTTGCTCACAAATATTTGGAGAATATAGAGGATTCCCGTGATGTGGTACAGGATGTTTTTCTAAAGATATGGCAGAAAAAAATTGTATTCCAGGATAAGACCGCTATCAAAGCGTATTTGTATAGGGCAGTAAGAAATAAATGCTTGGATTTTTTAAAAAGTAGTTATTCCCAAAAACAAAAGCAAAGGTTGGGTTTGGATATTAAGCAGTTGGAGGACGATTCTTTTTTTGCAAGGGAGGTCCTGCTGACGGAAACATCGGAAATCATAGAGAACGCTTTGAATACGCTGTCGCTAAAGTATAGAAAGGTCATTAAATTGGCTATGGATGGCCTATCCAATGAACAAATTGCCGAGCACCTTCAAGTTTCTATAAATACCATAAAATCACAAAAAAAATTTGCTTATAAGAAATTGAGGATAGTATTAAAAAATGATGTATTTCATATTTTCATGCTCCTTATTTTGTGAAATAGTAATTTTTTTTACTTTTTTTCACCCACTTTAATTTTTTGCTCGTCCTAAGGGAAAGGATTTTAATGTGCCTAATTGCTGTTTTTTGAGATGATAGGTTTGGAAAGGATATTTAAATTGTCAAGAAAATTGGCCTCGTCCATCCTCAATGGGGATGGGGATGGTACACAGGAACTTCAATCCAGTTTTAGTAAGAAAGACAAGGATTATATATTGAAGGACCTTACAGTTAAAGAAAAAGTTTTGGAGCGCAAAAGGTTGCGCAAAGAATTGGATGCTGGTAAGGAAGGGCAGTTTAAATTAATTACGGCTACCAATAAGCGTAAATTTGGTTTTGGTTATGCATGGCGAATAGCTGCCGTTTTTATGATGATGTTGGGGATCTCTTATTTTTTTTACAACCAATTGGTAAAAGCGCCACAAGAAGAAATGGCAGTGAAAGACAATGTTATATCACTTAGACTTGAAGATGGTAGGATATTGGAAATAGACCCTAATAAAAATACATTAATCAAGGGGCCTAACGAGGATAATGTGATAAAGCAAGTTCCCGGTACCTTGAAATACGCTCAAAAAAATAACTTGGGTATAGCTGTTTACAATGAGCTCTACGTTCCTTATGGAAAGATCTATGCCGTAGAACTTTCGGACGGTACTTTGGTGCACCTCAATGCCGGTAGTTCCTTGAGGTATCCGGTCAATTTTGTTAGGGGGCGTCCAAGGGAGGTTTATTTAACAGGAGAGGCTTTTTTTAGTGTTACCAAAGACTCATTACAACCTTTTTATGTTTTTTCCGATGGGCTTGGCGTAAAGGTGTTGGGGACCAAGTTTAATATATCTTCTTATCAAGGGGATCCTGATATTTCAACAGTCTTAAGCGAAGGCTCTGTTCGCATATATAGTCTAGCTGAGCCTGGGAATGCTACTTTGTTGACACCTGGGCACAAAGCTTCTTGGGATAGGGGTCAAAAAAACATCTCGGTATCCGAGGTTGATGTTAGGCTGTATACGGGTTGGATAAATGGGGAAATGGTCTTTAAGAGTATGCCTTTTGAAAGGATAGTTGAAAAATTGGAAAGGAGTTATAATGTGGAAATAGTTAATAATGATAGAAAATTAAACAAGGAAATATTCACGGCAACCTTTCATGTTGATATAGAAAGTATTGAAAAAGTGCTTGATTATATTAAACTAGAACGCCATTTTAACTATACAATGACCAATAATAAAATAATTATCAATCCTTAAAAAGAATGTGAAATGACCTAGAAAAGACTGCCAAAAATCATTTAGCTCAAAAAAAACGGGAAATGTCCAACCATTTCCCGAGTTCAAAAAAAATGATCGAACATTAATTTTAAACATTAATTATTATTCAAAAATATGGAAAAAAATAATCCTAAGGGGATATTATTGTCTTGTCCTATTAAAATTAACCTAAAAATAAAGCTTACAGCCTTATTGTTATTGGTTTCACTTTTTAAAATTTACGCCAATAGCTATGCTCAAAACACTAAAATTTCCTTGGCGCTCGAAAACGTTAGCCTTAAAGAAGTGCTGGATAAAATTGAGACGGAAACCGAATTTCGATTTTTATATCGGGATAAGAATATAGAATTGGATAAAAGGGTGTCCATAAAGGTCACTAAGAAAAGCATAGAAGTTGTCTTGGATGAGCTGTTCAAGAATTCTGGGACTACTTACAATATATACGATAATAGACAAATATTGCTTTTGCCGCAGCCTGAGGCGCCACCTGCTACGCCTAGGGAGAAAAAATCAGAACGCGTGCAGCATCAAATTTCCGGAACCGTAGTGGACTCTGATGGGACTCCTATACCGGGTGTAAGTGTAGTGATAAAGGGCACGGCAAAAGGAGTTGCCACTGATTTTGACGGTGTGTACAATGTAGGGGCGGACCCTAGTGATGTATTGGTGTTTTCCTCCATTGGATTTGCTACACATGAAGTACTGGTTGGCAACCAAAGTACCATAGATGTTGTTATGCAGGC